>JAKFXJ010000125.1 GCA_021731425.1 Limnohabitans sp.
CGGGCGTGTGAATGACCACCAGCACCGACTCCGGAATTTTGAAAGTCGCAGGCGAAGCGGGGAGCGGGTGCGTCATGGACGTGGCAGACTCCGAATGAGAGACCAAAGAATAATTCATTGTAGTCAGCCCGTGATGCAGGCATTGATGTGCGCCCTCTCGTGCCTCAAGCCTGCCGCCGCTTGTGCGGCAAGACGTCCTGCAGCTGTGTTTTTTGCAAGGGTTTGGACAAAAATGCATTCATGCCCGCGGCCTTCGCCTGCTCAGCGGCATCGTTCATCACATCGGCCGTGAGCGCCACAATGGGCACCTACCCCCGTGCACCCGGCAAGGCACGAATGTGGCGGGCGCTGCTCAGGCCGTCCATCACGGGCATGTGGATGTCCATCAGCACCAGATCAAAATCGGTCTGGCTGGCTTGCGTGAGCGCTTGCTGGCCGTCTTCTGCGAAGCTGACTTGATGCCCCATGCTTTGCAGCAACAGGCCCACCACCTTGCGGTTGACCGGGTGGTCTTCCGCCACCAAAACACGCAAGGGTTCGCTGGGCGAAGCGGCGCTGATCGGGTCAGGGGCCCGAGGAGTGCCTGCTCTGCTGGCTGGCGCCGAAAGCGCCGACAAAGCCGACCATGGGGTTTTGATGCTCAAGGTGAACACCGAGCCTTGACCCAGTTGGCTGCTTGCACTCAACTCACCGCCCATCAGACGGGCCAAGGATCTGGAGATCTCCAGGCCCAAACCCGATCCCGTCTGCTTGCGCGTGAGAGACGCATCGCCCCAGTGAAAGCGCTCAAACAAGCCCTGCTGCGTGGCCTCACTCATGCCGATGCCGGTGTCGGCGATGTCGATCTGCCAGTGCACACCCTCGAAACTCGAGGTGCGGCGAACACGGATATCGACCTGCCCCTGTTCGGTGTACTTGATGGCATTGCCCACCACATTGAACAAAATTTGCCGCAAGCGCAGTGGATCAACCATCACAAGACAGGGCTTGTGCAGGTCGCCCGTCAGATGCAGTCGCAAGCCCTTGGTCTGAGCTTGTACCCGCATGAACCGGTGCACTTCTTGCAAAAAGTCGCCCATGTCTGTGGGCTCTGGATGGATCTGAATTTTGCCGACTTCCAGCGCCGAGACCTCCAAAACATCGTTGAGGACGGCCAGCAAATGCGAAGCGCTGCTTTTGGCGGTCTGGATCAGATCGGCTTGC
Organism: Limnohabitans sp.; assembly: GCA_021731425.1. GTDB lineage: Bacteria > Pseudomonadota > Gammaproteobacteria > Burkholderiales > Burkholderiaceae_C > Limnohabitans_A. Next base: position 1,204 of record JAKFXJ010000125.1, read on the forward strand.
TCTGAACCATTCTGAGTTTTTTCCAGCAAGCCGAGCATGCCCAAAATGCCATTAAATGGTGTCCGCAACTCGTGGCTCATGTTCGCCAAGAAACGACTTTTGCCCTGGTTCGCACTTTCGGCTTGTTCTTTGGCTTGCATCAACTGCGCGTGCAAACGTTGCTGCGCTCTTTGGGACTGTTTTTGTTGGCGCTCGTGGACATACAAGCCCACTGCGCCCATGACCAGACCCAAGATTTGCGCGACGGTGAGCCATGCGATCCACTGACTTTGCTCGCGAACGGTGGCCACTTGATTTTGAATCCACTCTCCCATGACCTTGTCCGAGGCCGAGTTCAACGCCTGAACCTCGGGGCCCAGCTGCTGCAACTCTTGCATGAGTCCGGGCCACGCTGCCGATGCCCAGTCTTGCCTGTCCACCAGTGGGGCGGTCCTGGCCACCCAGTCCAACAAGCGGGGGGCCAATTCGGTGTATTCCTCACGGTGATGCACCCGCGCAACACTGGGGCTGTTGAGTAACAAATCGACTCGGCTGACCAAAATGTCAAAACGCAAAGACCGCTCTCTGGCCAAGTCAGGCTGCGTCATGTCGGCTTGGCCAAGGTCTACCCGCGTCATGGCCGCATCAAAGCGCCACAACTCGCGCTCCAAATGGGTCGTGATGGCCGTGAGCGAATCTTCCTGCAGCCGTGCAGCAGCCTCCAGGGCTTGGGCCTGACGCCATTGCACGGTGGTGGCCACCACCAAGGCCGAGATCACAAGAACCGCCACCAGAGCCAAGCCCCAGATGAACCGTGACGGTGTCAGGTGTTGCGACCCTTCTGAATCAGGCGTGGCATCGAGCGTTTGCATCACTCCACCTCAATGGCCTTGAGTTGCCAAATGGAGCGCTCGTAGTAGGTTTTGTGCTGGAGTTCTTTTTTGGCATCAAAGGGATAAACAATGAACAAAGGGCCCTTGGTTCGCACCGGGATCGCTTGGCCGTTCATTTGCACGGCCACCACCACGTCGTGCTCTCTTGCATCGGACACGGGCAGCTTCACGCGGTAATCGTTGAGCGCCACCGCCCGAATGTGCTGACCTTTGGCCTTGACCAACTTCAGGACATCGCGCAGCAAGGGGCCGCTGAATGAGACTGGTTTTTGATCCCAGGGGGTCTGTGTGGTGAAGCTTTTTTGCGGCAAGGCCTGCAAAGCCCTCATGTCCAAGGCCGCCACTTTGCCCTGGTTGTGTGCCTCAATCAGGCCAGACACCTGCAAAACCACAGGCCCTTTGGGCGCGTCCAGGGCCCAAACAGCAGATCCCGCAAACAGGCCCGACATGACGCAGAGCACACCCACGTTTCGGAGCAAATAGGGCAAGACTGTTTTTGTGTTTTCGCTGACTGCCAGCAAATGGCTTTTGCACATGATCGTTTTTCCGTTATTACACAATTAAACTATTTAGAATTATATTTTGCAATTTAAAACACTAAAAATAATTTGTTTCAAACTGTAAAAGTGATTGCCAATTGCGTCCCGACCGAGACGCAACATCACACTTGCACCCTGCTGATAGCATGCAGGCCATGCTGAGACAAACTTTTGCTCCCTTGCACAAGAGCACCCCAACCGTGCTGAGCGTCACCGGCCTGAGCGGGGGCCCGGCCGAGATGCCGCTTTTTCACGATCTTGCCGTGCAACTGCCCGCCGGTGTGAGCGCCTTGCTGGGTGATGAGGGCGTGGGCAAGACCAGCTTGATGCGCTTGCTCAGCGGTGATTTGACGCCCACCGCAGGGCAGCTGCGCTTGAAGGGCGAGGCGGCTACTTTGGCCCTGCCCCAACCTTCGGTCGTTTTTTGGACCGACCTGCGCTTGCCGCTGCACGACCACGACACGCCCGCACAATGTTGGGCCCTCCTTCGGGCATCTTGTCCTGAATGGTCCGAGGACACCCAAAAGGAGCTGATCGAGGCCTTGCAATTGGCCCCACACCTGGACAAAAAGCTGAACATGCTGTCGACCGGGAGTCGCCGCAAGGTCGGCCTCGTAGCGGCGCTCGCATGTGGGGCCACAGTCACTTTGCTGGACCAGCCTTTTGTCTCGCTGGACCAGACCTCCATCCGAAGCCTTCAGGCCTTCTTGTCGAAGCTGGGTAAAAACCCCGACCGCGCCTGGCTGATCGCCGACTACGAAAAGCCTGTCCATCTGCCGCTGGTCTCGGTCCTCAAGCTCTGAAGCGGGTTGAACGCCCCCGCGCCCCTTACGGGTTTGGCATTCAAGATGACGATCGTCGTACCGATACTCCCAATAGGAATGGTTTCATGCTGACGGTTGGCGTGACCAGCGATTTTCCCGGCCCCCTCAACCCTTGAATGACACCCACTTTGCTGCCATTTAACCGTCATCGCTGCTGGACCTTTTGCTTGTGCGTGCTGGCCTGGACCCATGCGGCAGCCCACGCCAAAACACAGACTCCAAACCAGCCCGCCTCGAGCCTGGCTGCTGATCAATGCCTGTTACCGGCCGCCCAACGGCATGGCGTGAACCCGGACATCTTGCGGGCCATTCTGCAAGTCGAGTCGGGCATGCGCCCTCATGTGGTGAGCCGCAACCGCAATGGGAGCATCGATGTTGGGATGGCCCAAATCAACTCGATCCACTTTCGGGAACTGGCGCAATGGGGCATCACCCCCGAACGGTTGCTGGACCCTTGTGTGGCCACTCATGTGGCGGCTTGGCACCTCAAACGCGTCATGCTGCACCATGGCAACACCTGGTTTGGTGTGGCCGCCTACCACTCGGCCACACCCGTTCACAACCGGCGCTATCAGGCTTTGCTGCGGCAAGAGCTGGTGCGCACAGGGGTATGGCGCTGACGACGCCCAGACAAAGCCACCAGAATTTTCAAGCCGACACGATCTGCACGCCACTGAGCTCGTGTTGGTAAATGGCACAAGAGAACGCCTAAAAACAAGGTCAATTTCGAAACATTGACAATATTTGCGGCTATTTTGACGCTATGCCCCATAATCTGATAGTGCGCGTTCATTTAACGTCACATTTGAGGTGATCGGTCAGTTTCGCGCGCTACGGCGGCACTTTTCAGGTTTGTTGTGCTTTCGGGACCCCATCGCTTTTGTTTTCATGTGTTTTTCAGGAGTCCCCATGGGCAATAAACTTTACGTCGGCAATCTGCCGTATACCGTTCGCGACGAAGACCTGCAACAGGCATTCGGCGAATTCGGCACCATCACCAGCGCCAAAGTCATGATGGAGCGCGACACAGGTCGTTCCAAAGGGTTCGGTTTTGTGGAAATGGGCAGCGATGCCGAAGCCCAAGCCGCGATCAACGGCATGAACGGCCAATCCTTGGGTGGTCGCAGCATCACTGTGAACGAAGCCCGTCCGATGGAGGCACGTCCTCCACGCACCGGTGGTTTCGGTGGTGGTGGTGGCTACGGCGGTGGCGGCCGTTCCGGTGGCGGCGGCTACGGTGGCAGTGACCGCTCCGGTGGCGGCGGCTACGGCGGTGGTGGCGATCGCTCCGGCGGTGGCGGCTACGGCGGTGGTGGCGGCGGCCGCGGCGGCTACTAAGCCCTGCGAACCCTGTTAACGGCAGCAATGCCATTGCAAAATTTCTTGGCTCAGCCTCACGGCTGATACCAGACATCATAGGCTTCAAGACTTCGGTTTTGAGGCCTTTTTTGTGGGCGTGTCACCAACAACAACGCCACCCGAAGGTGGCGTTGTCAGGGAAGCGTTCAGCGAAACTTAGGCCGACTTGACCGCATCCACATTGCGCAAGCGGATGTGCAGTTCGCGCAATTGCTTCTCGTCCACAGGGCTGGGTGCTTGCGTGAGCAAACACTGAGCACGTTGTGTCTTGGGGAAGGCGATCACGTCGCGGATGGATTCCGCACCGGTCATGAGTGTGACGATGCGGTCCAGACCGAAAGCCAAGCCGCCGTGAGGAGGCGCTCCGTATTGCAGCGCGTCGAGCAAGAAGCCGAACTTGAGCTGAGCTTCTTCGGGCGTGATCTTCAGGGCATCAAACACTTTTTGCTGAACATCGGCGCGGTGGATACGGACCGAGCCGCCCCCCATTTCCCAACCGTTCAAGACCATGTCATAGCCCTTGGAGATGCACTTCTCGGGGGCGGTGACCATCCAGTCTTCGTGGCCGTCTTTGGGCGCTGTGAAGGGGTGGTGCACGGCGGTGTAACGCTGGCTCTCGTCGTCATACTCGAACATCGGAAAGTCCACCACCCACATCGGGGCCCAGCGGTCTTCAAAAAGGCCGTTGGCTTTGCCGAAGGCGCTGTGGCCAATCTTGATGCGCAAAGCACCAATGGCATCGTTGACGATTTTCTCCTTGTCGGCGCCAAAGAAAATCAGATCGCCGTTTTGGGCACCCGAGCGCTCCAGCACCGCATTCAACGCGGCGTCGTGGATGTTCTTGACGATGGGCGACTGCAAACCGTCACGGCCTTTGGACAGGTCGTTGACGCGGATATAGGCCAAGCCCTTGGCGCCGTAGATCTTGACGAACTCGGTGTAGGCATCGATCTCGCCACGGCTGATGCCGCCGCCTTCGACCGAACCACCCGGCACGCGCAGCGCCACCACGCGGCCGCCCTTCATGTTGGCAGCACCCGAGAACACCTTGAAGTCCACGTCCGCCATGACATCGGTCACTTCGGTGAACTGCAGTTTCACGCGCAGGTCGGGCTTGTCGGAGCCATAGATGTGCATGGCTTCTTGGTAGGTCATGACCGGGAACTCGCCCAGGTCCACGCCAATGGTTTTCTGGAACACGCGCTTGATCATGCCCTGGAACATGTCGCGGATTTCTTCTTCGGTCAGGAACGATGTTTCGATATCGATCTGGGTGAATTCGGGCTGGCGATCAGCGCGCAAGTCTTCGTCGCGGAAGCACTTGGTGATTTGGTAATAACGGTCGTAGCCGGCCACCATCAAGAGCTGCTTGAACAGCTGGGGCGACTGGGGCAAAGCAAAGAACTGGCCGTCGTGCACGCGGCTGGGCACCAGATAATCGCGTGCGCCTTCGGGTGTGCTCTTGGTGAGCATGGGGGTTTCGATGTCCACAAAACCGTTTTCGTCGAGGTACTTGCGCACTTCCATCGCCACCTTGTAGCGCAGCATCAGGTTGTTTTGCATGTACGGACGGCGCAAGTCCAGCACCCGGTGTGTCAGGCGTGTGGTCTCGGACAGGTTGTCTTCGTCGATCTGGAACGGGGGCGTGACCGACTCGTTCAGAACAATCAGCTCGTGGCACAGTACCTCGATCTTGCCGCTTTTGAGGCCATCGTTGGTGGTGCCTTCGGGGCGGGCACGCACGATGCCTTTGATCTGCACGCAGTATTCATTACGGACCTCTTCGGCCACCTTGAACATGTCAGGGCGGTCTGGGTCGCACACCACCTGGGATTGGCCTTCGCGGTCGCGCAGGTCAATGAAGATCACACCGCCATGGTCGCGGCGACGGTTGACCCAGCCACACAGGCTCACGGTTTGGCCGATCAGGGCTTCGGTCACCAGACCGCAATAGTGGGAACGCATGGACATCTTGATGGACTTTCTGGATTCGCAGGAACAGGATTCTGAAAAGGTGTCAGCTCAGCTGGGACTGGACTGCAGTGGGCTTGGGGACAGGCGTGCCGGGCACGACCACGCCCATGGAGATGATGTATTTGAGGGCGTCATCCACGCTCATGTCGAGTTCCACCACATCGGCTTTGGGCATCATCAAAAAGAAACCCGAGGTGGGATTGGGGGTGGTGGGCACATACACACTGACCATGGGCTGGTCCAGGTGTTTGGCCACCTCACCGCCTGGCGTGCCGGTCAAAAAGGCAATGGTCCAGGAACCTTGACGGGGGTATTGAACGAGCAAGGCCTTGGAAAAAGCATGGCCACTGCCCGAAAATAGGGTGTCTGCCACTTGCTTGACGCTGGTATAGATGCTGCGCACCACGGGGATGCGGTTCATCAGGCCGTGCCATTTGCGCAGCCACCATTGGCCAAACATATTGGCCACAAACACGCCCGTGGAAAAGATGAACACGGCCACAATGGCGACGCCCAAGCCAGGGACACCACGCAGGTATTCGGCGCTGGCGTGAATGCCAGGAATCAAGGTGTCGGCAGCATGCAAAACGGCCAGAAAAATGGCGTCAAGCATGCCCACCAGCCACATGATCACCCACACCGTGATGCCCATGGGCAGCCACACCAGCAAGCCGGTGATGAAATACTGTTTGAAGCTGCGCTGTTTCATGGGATGGGCAATCGGTAGAGAGTCAGGGCTCAAACAAGCTCAATGGCAAGCACAAGATGCCGCGCAGGCCCCGGCACTGGCCGTGGCAGCAGGGGCTGAGGTATCACTGGCCGGGGCCGATGCGGGTGAAGCCACTGCATCGGCTGCAGTGCCCACAGCAGCAGGCACGGCGGCGGCCCCACCACCTTTGAAATCGGTGGCATACCAACCTGTGCCCTTGAGTTGGAAACCCGGTGCAGTCAGCTGTTTGTTGAATTTGGGGGCACCGCAAGCAGGGCAATCGGTCAGCGGCGCATCGCTCATTTTTTGCAGAACATCCTTGGCATGGCCGCAGGCGTCGCATTTGTAGGCGTAAATGGGCATGTGAAGAGCCTTTGAATGTGATGCAAGAAAACCTTCAATTATAGGCTTGGCAGCGCCCAACAAGCCCCGAGGCCCTAGGCATTACCCCGGCCATGGCTAGGCGCCAGGGCTTGGGTTGTTGCCAAGGGACCTTATCGACCCATGGTCAAAATGTCTGCGCTGGCTGCAGTGGGCAGAAAGACCACTGTGGGCCTGACTTCATCGGCTGGCAGTGTCTCGAGCGGCATGGTCCAAGGCGCTGGCCATGGACTGGCCCTGGTTGGCGATCATGCTCGGCGCCAGCGAGCCCAGCAACATGCCGACGATGGAGGCCATCAGGCCCAACAAGTTGGCCGGCACCAGCGTCTCGGGGGCCAGGAAATTGAACACCAGCCAGGTGCCCACGCCCAACACCACCGAGAACAAGGCGCCTTGGGTGTTGGCCCGTTTCCAGAAAGCGCCAGCCACCAGCGGCACAAAGGCCCCGGTGAGAGTGACGTTGTAAGCGTTTTGCACCATCTCGTACATGGTGCTGGTGCTGTTGAGGGCAAACAGCAGGGCGAACGAGGTGAAGGTGACCAAGATCACACGCAGCAGCAGCAAGAACTGGCGGTCACTCATGTGGGGCACAAAGGGCTTGAGCACGTTCTCGGTGAAGGTGGCCGTGGGGGCCAACAAAGCGCCACTGGCGGTGGACAAGATGGCCGAGAGCAAAGCGCCAAAAAACAAAATCTGCGCCCACATGGGCATCTTGCCCAGCACCAAATCGGGCAGGATGCGCTGGATAGTGCGGGCGTCTTCCGACTCAAACAAAGCCTTGAGTTCGGGGTGGGCGATCAGGGCCGCATAAGCGATGTACAGCGGAATGAAGGCGATGACAAAGTACATCAAGGCCCCAATGACGGTGCCGCGCACGGCAGTTTTCTCGTCTTTGGCACTGGTCATGCGCTGAAACACGTCCTGCTGCGGGATGGAGCCAAAAGCAAACGCAAAAAAAGCACCGGCCATGGCCCACCAAGCGGCGGCGTCCATGTCGGCCGGGAACATGACCAACTTCCCGTCGGCGGCCGCTTGTGCCACCACTTTCTCAAAGCCCCCCGCATTGCCGCCCACCAAGGTGGCCACCAGAATCAGGCCAACGACAATGATCACGGTCTGGAACAAATCGGTGAAGGCCACCGACCACATGCCGCCAAACACGGTGTAGAACAGCACCACGGCCGCGCCCATCATGATGGCGTGGTTCAGCTCAATGGCCCCGGAAGAGAGCACATGAATGACCAGGCCCAGCGCTGTCAATTGCGCCGAGGTCCAGCCCAGGTAAGACAAGACGATCGCCACACTGGTGAGCACTTCCACCGACTTGCCATAGCGCACCTTGTAGAAGTCACCAATCGTCAGCAAGTTCAGGCGGTAAAACAGCTTGGCAAACAGCAAGGCCGCCAAAACCAGACAAACGGTGGCGCCAAACGGGTCACCGGGGATGCCATTCAGACCATCTTTGGCAAAGGTGGCGGACACCGACAAGACGGTTTCAGCACCGAACCAGGTGGCGAACACGGTCGCCACGTTCATGTAAAGCGGCAAACTTCGGCCCGCCACTAGGTAATCCTTGGCCCCATGTACCCGGCGTGCAGCCAACAAACCGATGCCAATGGTCACGGCCAAATAAGCGATAACAAAAGTCAGCAGCACCTTCGTACCCTCCAAAAATCAGGCTTAGTAAATCAGTTGCAGGTGCATGCCCACCTGCAAAACGAGCAAGGAGACCACAAAGCCCAAGCCGGCGTAAATCAGGGTTTGCAGCAGTTTGTTGGTTCTGCGCTGCTCGGCCAGCAGCTGCTCCATCTGCCGTGCATCGGTTTGGCGCGGCTGTTGCAGGTAATCGTGCAACAAGCGTGGCAACTGCGGCAGCAGTTTGGCGTAGTGCGGAGCTTGGGCCTTGAGCTCTTCCCAGAGTTTTTTGGGCCCGATTTGCTCCAGCATCCAAGTCTCGAGGAAAGGCTTGGCCGTGCTCCACAGGTCGAGCTCGGGGTCCAGGTCGCGGCCCAGACCTTCGATATTGAGCAGAGTTTTTTGCAACAGCACCAGCTGCGGCTGGATCTCGACCTGAAAGCGACGGGAGGTCTGGAACAGGCGCATGAGCACCATGCCCAGAGAAATTTCCTTGAGAGGCCGGTCAAAGTAAGGCTCGCACACGGCGCGGATGGCCGACTCCAGCTCGTCTACCCGCGTCTCGGGGGGCACCCAACCCGACTCGATGTGCAATTCGGCCACGCGCTTGTAGTCGCGGCGGAAAAACGCCGTGAAGTTCTGCGCGAGGTATTCCTTGTCGAACTCGGTGAGCGTGCCGACGATGCCG
>JAKFXJ010000147.1 GCA_021731425.1 Limnohabitans sp.
ACCATGGACTGGCCCACCGTGCGGCGCGGGTTGAGGGAGCGGTTCGGGTCTTGAAACACCACCTGCACCCGGTTGCGCAAAGGCCGCAAACGGCCTTCGGGCAAGGTGGCCACCTCGTCATCGCCCCACAAGATGCGGCCCTCGGTCGGGTCGATCAGGCGGATGAGGCAACGGGCAAACGTGGACTTGCCCGAACCGGACTCGCCCACGATGCCCACGGTCTCGCCTGCGTGCACCGCCACATGGGCGTTTTGCAGCGCGGCGGTGGCGCGGTTGCGGCCCATCCAGTCGCGGCTGGAATAGGTTTTGCCCACGCCCTCGCCCGACAGCAGCGCCGGGCCGCTGAAGGCGGGTTTGGCGACCGGTGGCGTCATGCCTGGCACAGCTGCCAACAACTGGCGTGTGTAGGCGGCTTGGGGCCGTCGCAAGACCTGCTCGCAAGGACCACCCTCAACGGCTTCGCCCTGATTCATCACCAGCACCTCGTCGGCGATCTCGGACACCACGCCCATGTCATGCGTAATGAAGAGCACCGCACTGCCCTGCTCGCGCTGCAGATCGGCAATCAATCGCAAAATTTCTTTTTGCGTGGTCACGTCGAGCGCCGTGGTCGGCTCGTCGCAAATGATCAAGGCAGGCTTGAGCACCACGGCCATGGCGATCACGATGCGTTGACGCTGACCGCCGCTGAGCTGGTGCGGGTAGCTGCGCAGCATGCGCTCGGGGTCGGGCAGGCGCACCCGCTCGAAGATGCGCAAAATTTCGGCGCGGCGTTGGTCGCGGGGCCAATCGGTGTGGGTCGATAGCAACTCGTCGACCTGGTCGCCGCAAGTCATGACCGGGTTGAGCGCGGTCATGGGTTCCTGGAACACCATGCCCATGCTGCGCCCACGCAAGGCCCGCAAACGTACAGCCGAAGCACCGAGCAAAGACTCGCCTTGCAGCACAACCTCGCCGCCGCTGGGGCGCAATTCCTTGGCCAGCAGGCCCATGACGGTGGTGGCCATGACCGATTTGCCCGAGCCCGACTCACCCACCACACACAAGGTCTGGCCAGGCAGGATGCTGAGCGACACCTGGTGCACCGCGTGCACCCGGTCACCACCCGAAGGCAGGGCCACCGAAAGGTCGCGGATGGACAGGACCGGTTGAGGAGAAGCTGTGCTCATCACGCGCCCCTTTTCGCAAACTTGGGATCGAGCACGTCGCGCAAACCATCTCCCAGCAAATTCACGGCCAGCACCGTGGGCACCAAAAACAAGGCGGGATAGAGCACGTTGCCAGGGTACTGGCTGAACTGCACACGGCCCTCGGCCATGATGTTGCCCCAGGTGGGAATGTCAGGCGGCAGGCCCAGGCCCAGAAAACTCAAAATCGCTTCGGTCAGCACCGCAGACGCGGCCACAAAGGTGCCTTGCACGATCAGCGGCGCCAAGGCATTGGGCAAGATGTGCCGCCACAAAATCACGGGCGTGGGGGTAGCCAGCGCACGCGCCGCCTCCACAAAAGGCTCTTCACGCAGGCTCAGCACCAAAGAACGCACCAACCGCGTCACGCGCGGCACCTCGGGGATGGCGATGGCCACCACCACCGTCCACACTTGCGCGCCCAATGCCGCGACCAGCGCAATGGCCAGCAAAATGGCGGGGATGGCCATCAGGCCGTCCATGAAGCGCATGAGCACCGCATCAACTTGACGGAAATAACCCGCCAACATGCCCAATAAACCACCCAAGGCCAGCGCCAGCACCGCGGTGAAACCGCCCACCAGCAAGGACACCTGCGCACCGTAGACCACGCGGCTGTACAGGTCGCGGCCAAAGCTGTCGGTGCCCAGCCAGAAAGTGTGGGCCACCGTGCTGCCGTCGACCAGGGCGAAGTCACCCTTGAGGCCAGCAGGCTTGTTGATGAAATTGGAGTCCATGGCCGCCGGGTCCACCGTGCCCAGCCAAGGTGCCAGCAAAGACACCAGCACCATGAACCCGAGCACCACGGCACCAAACCGGATGGAGCCATTGGCCCATAAACGATGAGAGAGGGACATCAGTAACGGATCCTCGGATCAAGGAAGAGGTAGCTCAAATCGACCATGAGGTTGATGAACACGTAGGCGCATGAGAACAGCAGGACCAGCCCCTGGATCACCGGGAAGTCGCGGTTGAGCACCGCGTCCACCGTGAGCATGCCCAGGCCTGGAATGGCGTAGACCGTCTCGGTCACCACCACACCGCCAATGAGCAAGGCCACGCCAATGCCGATCACGGTGACGATGGGCACCGCCGCATTGCTCAGGGCGTGGCGCAGCAGCACCACAGACTCGGTCAGGCCCTTGGCCCGCGCGGTGCGGATGTAGTCTTCGGTCAGGGCCTCGGACACACTGGCACGCGTCACCCGCGCAATCAGCGCCACATAAATCATGGCCAGCGTCATCCAGGGCAGGATCAGCTGCCGCATCCAATCCCACACCCCGACACTGCGCGGCCCGAACAAGGCCTTGTAGCCTTGCACCGGCAGCCAGTCCAAGCGAATGGCAAACAGGTAGATCAGCAAATAGCCGATCACAAACACCGGCACCGAAAACCCAGCCACCGAAAACCCGGACAAGATTTTGTCAAGCCAACCGCCCATGCGCCAAGCGGCAATGGTCCCCAATGGAATGGCCACCGCAACGGCCAGCACCAAGGTGCCGGCTGCCAAGGACAAGGTGGGCTCGATGCGCTGCGCGATCAGCTCGGTGACGGGCTTGCTCAGGTAATACGAATAACCCAGATCGCCCTGGAACACCCGCCCGATCCAGATGAAGTACTGGGACAGGATCGAGCGATCCAGTCCCAGTTGTTCGCGGATGCGGTTGATGTCTTCGTTGGTGGCACTGTTGCCGGCAATGACCGCCGCCGGATCACCGGGGGCCAACCTCAAGATGAGGAAGACCACCAGCGAGACGACGAGCAGGACCGGCAGCACCGCCAGCAGGCGGCGCAGGACGAATTGAAACATCGCTCAGAACCTGATCAGTTTTTCTTCAAACTCCACATGGCGGGAATGCCAGGCGTTTGCAACAAACCACTCACGTTGCTTCGGATCACTGTGGGTGAGCGGTACTGGCCCAATGGTGCGTGGGTGGCGGTTTCAAAGGCCAAGGCCTGGATCTGGCTAGCGAGTTTCTTTTTCTCTTCGGTGGTGGCTGCGCGAGCGAAGCTGGCCTTCAAGGTCTCGATGCGTGGCTCGTTTTGCCAGCCGAACCAACCCGTATCGCCTTTGGCGTTGAGCATGGCCATGGCCAATGGGTTGGAGATGTCCCCCGCCGTCCAAGCGGTCAGGAACGCGTTCCAACCACCGGCTGCAGGCGCGTCTTTCTTGGCACGGCGTGCGAGCAGCGAAGCCCAGTCCATTTGCTGGAAGTCCACTTTGAAGCCCGCAGCCTCGAGTTGCTGCTTGGCCACCAGAGGGATCTTGGCGATCGAGGCCAGATCGGTGGGGCGCATCAAAAGCACGGGGGTGTTGTCGTAACCCGCTTCTTTGAGCATTTCGCGGGCTTTGGCTGGGTTGGCCACACCGGTGAAGTAACCGGTGTTTTCATCGGCATAAACCGTACCGCAAGGGAAAATGCTGCGGCAGAGTTTGCCCAACTCAGGCACACCAATCTGGGTGTTGATGTAGGCCTGCTGGCCCATCGCCACCATGGCCGCCTGGCGGATTTTGGGGTTGTCAAATGGCTTGTGCAGGTGGTTGAAGCGCATGATGAACTGCAAGCCCGCGGGTGAGAAGTCATCGACCTTCAAACCTTCGGTTTTCTTGAGGGTTTCGTACTGCTCGAAGCTGGGCTGCTCGACCATGTCCACTTCGCCCGCCTTGATGGCGTTGAACTGGGTTTGTGGATCGCGGATGATGACCCACTCCACACGGTCAAAGTTGACCGGACGGCCACCAGCCATGCCGCTGGGGGCTTCGGTGCGCGACTTGTATTTGGTGTTGCGTGTGTAGACCGCCAAGGCGCCGGGCTTGAACTCGTCGGCCTTGAAGATGAAGGGGCCCGAACCAATGTGCTCCTTGATTTGCTCGGCGCCGGGTGTGGCCGCAATGCGGGCGGGCATGATGAAGGGCACGTTGGACGATGCCTTGCCCAAAGCGTCGATCACGATGCCACTGGGCTCCTTGAGGACCATGCGGAAGGTGCTGGCATCGGGGGTCTCATAACGGTCGATGAAAGTGTTCAAGATGCCACCCATGGCGTCGCGGCTGGCCCAACGCTTGAGTGAGGCCACCACGTCTTCGCTGGTCACAGGCTTGCCATCGTGAAACTCCAAGCCGCTGCGCAGCTTGAAGGTCCAAGTCTTGCGGTCGGGCGAGTTGGTGTAGGTGTCCACCATCTGGGGCTTGATGTTGCCCTGTGCATCTTCAGAGAACAGCGTGTCATAGATCATGTACGCGTGGTTGCGCGTCACATAAGCCGTGGTCCAAATGGGATCGAGCACCGCCAGGTTGGCGTGTGGCACAAAGCGGAACACCTTGTTGTCTTGTGCTTGGGCTTGTGCCACCACGGGGGCCAGCATGCTCAAACTCAACAAACCCGTAGCAGCAAACAGAACACGTCTCTTCATGATCAGATCTCCAAAAAAGGAACAGTTGAAAAATCATGATGACAGCTTTCAAAACAAACAAGCGTCACCTTTGCGCAAATCAGAGTCGGGGTTTTCACCAGTGGCTCCATGCCCTTCGACCGCTTTCATAATACAAATAAAACCGAGAGCAACACCACATGGTCAACCCTGATACCTCCGCCATCGATTTGTCCCGCGCCATTCACCTCAAGCAGGTGTCGTGCCAGGAAGTCATGCAGTCCACCCTCGAGCGCATTGCCCGCCTGAACCCGGTCTCTAACGCCATCGTTAACCTGCAAGAACCGGAACTTTTGTTGGCACAAGCCCGCGAGGCCGATGCCCAATTGGCCCGGGGCGAGTCGATGGGTTGGATGCACGGCATGCCCCAAGCCATCAAGGATTTGGCCAACTCAAAAGGCTTGCGCACCACTTTGGGCAGTCCACTCATGAAGGACTTCGTGGCTCCTGAAGATGGCCTCATGGTTCAGCGGATGAAAGCCGCCGGCGCCATTGTCATCGGCAAGACCAACACGCCCGAATTTGGATTGGGTTCGCACACGTTCAATGAAGTGTTTGGCCCCACCCGCAACGCTTGGAACCCCAACAAAACCGCTGGAGGCAGCAGCGGAGGTGCGGCGGTGGCGGTGGCCCAGCGCTTGCTGCCCGTGGCCGATGGTTCCGACTTCATGGGCAGCTTGCGCAACCCCGCAGGCTGGAACCATGTGTTTGGTCTGCGCCCCTCACAAGGGCGCGTGCCCATGTCGCCCGCGCAAGACGTCTTCATTGCCCAACTGCCCACCGAAGGCCCCATGGCACGCCATGTGGGGGATTTGGCCATGCTGCTGTCGGTGCAAGCGGGTGCGCACCCGGCCAGCCCTTTGAGCCTGACGGAAGACCCCGCCATATTTGCAGGATCTTTGGCCAGCAATCCCCAAGGGGTACGCATGGGTTGGCTGGGCAATTTGCAGGGCTACTTGCCCATGGAAGACGGGATTCTCGATGTCTGCCAATCCGCGCTGAACAGTTTTTCGGGGATGGGCTGCACCGTGGATGAAGCCCGGCTGGGCATGCCCCCCGAAGAAATTTGGCGAGCTTGGTTGGTCTGGCGACAAGCTTTGGTCGGTCCGCGCATCGCCCCATTCTTGGTCAACCCAGCCAACCGAGCACACATCAAAGCCGAAGCACTTTGGGAACACGACCAGTCCATGGGTTTGACCGGCTCTCAACTGTTGGCAGCCAGCGCCAGCCGCACGCGTTTTTACCAAAGCATGTTGGCCCTGTTTGAAAAATTCGACGTGCTGGCCATACCCGTTGCACAGGTATGGCCCTTCGATGTGAACCTGCGCTGGCCAGAAACTGTGGCCGGACAAAGCATGGACACTTACCACCGCTGGATGGAGGTGGTGATTTACGCCACGTTTGCGGGTTTGCCGTCCATCAGTGTGCCCGCGGGCTTTGGCGAGAACGGCCTGCCCATGGGCCTGGCCCTGATTGGCAAGCCCCAAGGTGATTGGGATTTGTTGAAACTGGCGCACGCCTACGAGATGGCGAACCAAGACATGATCAACCGCCGCCCGCCGGGCGTGTGATCCTTCTCAGCACCCGGCTACGCCCTCAGTTTTGCTGCCAGGGCAGCCCGCGGTAGCGCCAGCCGCCCTTGAGGCCCCGGTGGGCCTGCTCGTTCGGGTCACCCTCAAAGCCTTCGAGGATGTTGTAAGCCAACAAGCCCAGCTCGGTGGCACGCTGAGCAGCGGCAATCGATCGCACACCGCTGCGGCACAGCAGCACCAGCTTTTTGCCACCTGCGCCGAGGGCCTGCACGCCCGCGTCAAAACCCGGGTTCATCGCCATGCCGGGCCACTGCTTCCAGGCCAAGGCGTGGGCACCGGGCACAAAGCCCACCCAGGCGCGTTCGGCGTCGGTTCGCACATCCACCAATTCGGCCTCGCCCGACTGCACCCAGGCCCAGGCCTGCTCGGGTGAAATGTCGCCTGCATAACCGGCGGCGGGTTGAACATCTGGTGCAAGCGGGGCTGTTGGTGCGGTCATGGTGGGCTGGGTGTCTGAAGGCGGGCCTCGGGATGAGGTCCTGATTGGGGTGAAATCATAGCTTTTTGCCAAGCCGCCCAAGTGAGGCGCACGGTGTCCGTGACAGGACAGGCCGCAGCAGCTAAGATGCGGGTTTTGGTTGACGTTTACGTCAACGTCAAAGCCATAGAGACCGCCCGTCCACGGAGACCCCCATGACCGACTTGTCCGCCGAATTCAAAGCCCTGGCCGAATACCGCCCCACGAACAAGGTGCGTTTTGTCACCGCCGCTTCGCTGTTTGACGGCCACGACGCCGCCATCAACATCATGCGCCGCATCTTGCAGAGTATGGGCGCCGAAGTCATCCACCTGGGCCACAACCGCTCGGTGGACGAGGTGGTGACGGCCGCGCTGCAAGAAGACGCACAGGGCATCGCCATCAGCTCCTATCAAGGCGGGCACAACGAATACTTCAGCTACATGGTCGATTTGCTCAAATCCCGCGGCGGCGAGCACATCCAAGTGTTTGGCGGTGGCGGCGGCGTGATCGTGCCGTCTGAAATCCGCGCCCTGGCCGACAAAGGCGTGCGCATTTTCAGCCCCGAAGATGGCCAAAAAATGGGCCTGGCCGGGATGATCGGCGAGATGGTCATGCGCTGCGACCAGGACGTGAGCCCGTTGGCCCCAAAAACCGTGGACGCGATTCAGGGCCACGGCGAGATGAACTGGCGTGCGCTGGCGCAACTGATCACTGCACTCGAGAACGACAAGGCCGATGCCAGCGTGGTCAAGGCTGTGCGCGAACAAGCCGCGCAAAAGAAAGTGCCTGTGTTGGGCATCACCGGCACCGGGGGTGCGGGCAAGTCCTCGCTCACCGACGAATTGATCCGCCGCCTGCGCCTGGACCAGGGCGATGCGCTGCGTGTGGCCGTGATCTCCATCGATCCTTCTCGCCGCAAGAGCGGTGGCGCCCTGCTGGGTGACCGCATCCGCATGAACGCCATCTCACCTTGGTCACAAGGCCCCCGCGTGTTCATGCGTTCGCTGGCAACGCGTGACTTTGGCAGTGAAATTTCGGCTGCCCTGCCCGACGTGGTGGCGGCCTGCAAGGTGGCAGGCTTTGACGTGATCGTGGTCGAGACCTCAGGCATTGGCCAGGGCGACGCCGCCATCGTGCCGCATGTCGATGTGCCCATGTACGTGATGACACCCGAGTTCGGCGCCGCCAGCCAGCTCGAAAAAATCGACATGCTGGACTTTGCCGAGTTTGTGGCCATCAACAAATTTGACCGTAAGGGTGCGTCTGACGCCCTTCGCGATGTGGCCAAGCAGGTGCAACGCAACAAAGAAGCTTGGACCACACCGACCGAGCAGATGCCGGTGTTTGGCACCATGGCCGCCCGCTTCAACGACGACGGCGTCACGGCCCTTTACCAAGCCCTCAAGGCCCGATTGGCCGAGCTGGGCATGAAGACCACAGAAGGCCGCTTGCCTGTGGTCAGCGTGCGCTACAGCACCCACCAAAACCCAGTGGTGCCGTCTTCCCGCACCCGCTACTTGGCCGAGATCAGCGACACCGTGCGCGGCTACAAAAAACGCGCCATCGACCAGTCTCGCTTGGCCCGCGAAATCCAGCAGCTGCGTGCTGCCGCACGCATGCTCGAAGTGGGCAAGTCCGGCCGCGCCAAAGCCGCCGAAGCCGCGATTGACCTGGCCGTGAGCCGCGAACAAACGCAAGACCCCACCGCCCGCAAGCTGCTGGCCCAGTGGCCTGACATGCAAAAAGCCTATACGGGCGACGAATACGTGGTGAAAATCCGCGACAAGGAAATCCGCACGTCGCTGACCACCAAATCGCTGAGCGGCACCACCATTCGCAAAGTGGCCCTGCCCCAATACGAAGACGACGGCGAAGTGCTCAAGTGGTTGATGCTGGACAACGTGCCCGGCAGCTACCCCTACACCGCAGGCACCTTTGCCTTCAAGCGCGAGGGCGAAGACCCGACCCGCATGTTTGCCGGTGAGGGCGACCCCTTCCGCACCAACCGCCGCTTCAAGCTGGTGTCTGAGGGCTTGCCCGCCAAGCGCTTGTCTACCGCGTTTGACTCGGTCACGCTGTACGGCAACGACCCCGACCTGCGCCCCGACATCTACGGCAAGATCGGCAACTCGGGCGTGAACGTGGCCACGCTGGACGACATGAAAGTGCTTTATTCGGGCTTTGACCTGTGCAACCCGACCACCAGCGTGTCGATGACCATCAACGGCCCAGCGCCGTCGATTTTGGCCATGTTCATGAACACAGCCATCGACCAAAATCTCGACAAATTCAAAGCGGAGAACGGCCGCGAGCCCACCGAAACCGAAGCGGCCAAGATCCGCGAATGGGTGCTGGCCAATGTGCGCGGCACGGTGCAGGCCGACATCTTGAAAGAAGACCAGGGCCAAAACACCTGCATCTTCTCCACCGAGTTTTCACTGAAAGTGATGGGCGACATCGCGCAATACTTTGTGCACCACGACGTGCGCAATTTCTACAGCGTGTCCATCTCGGGTTACCACATTGCCGAAGCCGGGGCCAACCCGATCAGTCAGCTGGCCTTCACGCTGTCCAACGGCTTCACCTTTGTGGAAGCGTATTTGGCGCGTGGCATGCACATCGACGACTTCGCGCCCAACTTGTCCTTCTTCTTCAGCAACGGCATGGACCCCGAGTACACCGTCATGGGCCGTGTGGCCCGCCGCATCTGGGCCGTGGCCATGAAAGAGAAATATGGCGCGAACGAACGCAGCCAAAAGCTCAAATACCACATCCAGACGTCGGGCCGTTCCTTGCACGCCCAAGAGATCCAGTTCAACGACATCCGCACCACGCTGCAAGCACTGATCGCCATCTACGACAACTGCAACAGCTTGCACACCAACGCGTTTGACGAAGCCATCACCACGCCCACCGCAGACTCGGTGCGCCGCGCCATGGCGATCCAGCTGATCATCAACCGCGAGTGGGGCTTGGCCAAGAACGAGAACCCAAGCCAAGGCGCCTTCATCATCGAAGAGTTGACCGAGTTGCTGGAAGAAGCCGTGCTGGCCGAGTTCGAAAAAATCGCCGAGCGCGGCGGTGTGTTGGGCGCGATGGAAACCGGCTACCAGCGCGGCAAGATCCAAGACGAATCCATGCACTACGAGATGCTCAAGCACACCGGCGAGCTGCCTATCATCGGCGTCAACACCTTCCGAAACCCCAAGGGCGACGAAGTCATGGAGACGCTGGAACTGGCCCGCTCGACCGAGGAAGAAAAGCAGAGCCAGCTCAAGCGCCTGAACGACTTCCACGCGCAACACGCCGCCGAATCGCCCGCCATGCTCAAACGCCTGCAGCAAGCGGTGATCGACAACGGCAACGTGTTCGAGGTGCTGATGGACGCGGTGCGGGTCTGCTCGCTCGGCCAGATCACCAACGCGCTGTTTGAGGTGGGTGGTCAGTACAGGCGCAACATGTGAGGTGCTCAGCGGTTCAATGACTGACGAAGAAGAATGACTTGTAAATCC
>JAKFXJ010000159.1 GCA_021731425.1 Limnohabitans sp.
CAGTGCCGTTCTGTGCACACCAGCGATGGCCAGCAAGGCGTGGCGCTGGGCGTGGGTCCCGGGGGTGCGTTACGATTGCAAACCGAGCTTGGCGTGCAGGACATCCACAGCGCCGAGATCAGCGTACGCCCCTTGACCTGACGGAACCTTGCAAGATGTTCAAATATTGGATGGCACTTTTGCTGGTGCTCCATGCGCTGGTGCTGGCTTGGCACTGGGACGCTTTTGCGCCCTGGGGCCATGGCCCCGATTTGCAGCGTGAACCCGAGCGGCTGAAGCAACAAGTGCGCCCCGAAGCCTTGAAGTTCGAAGTCTTGGCGCCCTCGGCCTCAACGACTGCACCAACCGCCGAGGCCGCGGTCAGTGACGCCAGCGCTGATGCCCGCGCCGATGCCAGTGCCCCCGATGTCTCAAGCCCTGCCCCTGCGTCGCCCTCTTCGGCGGCCATGGCCCCTCGCGCCAAACCACCATAATTTTTCTTTGATACAGAGCCATCCCATGAGTCTGAAACTTTACTTTGCCCCCGGCGCCTGCTCCTTTGTGCCCCACGTTCTGCTGGAGATGAGTGGGGCCGAGTTCGAGCCCACGATGGTTAAGCTGCACAAGGGTGAGCAAAACAGCGCCGACTACCAGGCCATCAACCCGCGCGGTCAGGTGCCCGTGCTGGTCAATGACGGTCAGCCCATCACGCAAATTGTGGCCATCGTTCTGTACCTGGACCACATCTTTCCGCAGATGGGCTTTTTGCCCTCCGAGCCCATGGCCCGCGCCCAGGCGCTGTCGACCCTGGCCTGGATGAACAACACGGTGCACCCGACCTTTACCCACATCTTCATGCCGCAAAAGTTTTCGGACCAACCCGAAGTGCAGGCTGCCCTCAAGCCCTACAACACCCAACTGTTTCGCGGCATGCTGGGCGAGTTGCAGGGCCTGGTGCAAAGCGCGGTGGCCCAGGGGCAGCCGTGGCTCAGCGGTGAACGCTTGGGCCCGCTCGACGCCTACTGCCTGACCTTCACCCGCTGGGGCACCTTGGCGGGCATCCCGCCCGAAGCGCATCCTGCCTTGTGGGACTTTGTGCAAAAGGTCGCGGCCGAGCCCGCAGTGGCCCGTGTGATCGCGCGTGAGCGCCTGCAATTGAACATGGGCGCCCCCGCCTAAAGCCCCTGCGCACGATGCATTTGCGCCCAATGCATCGGCGCCCAATGCACCTGGGCCTGATACACCTTCGCCTGATCGGTGCCCCGGTTGGGGCCGATCAAGGCGCGTGTCGTGTGCTTCAGTTCACACCAAAGCGCAAGGTGAAGCAAGCCCCGGGAGGTGTCTGACTCGGGTGGGCGGCATCGACGGTGACCGATGCGCCGTGCTGCAGGGCGATTTCCTTGACGATGGGCAGGCCCAGGCCAGAGCCGTCCACATTGGTGCCCAGGGCTCGGTAAAAGGGCTGAAACACCAGCTCTCGCTCGGGCGGTGGGATGCCCGGGCCATTGTCTTCCACCTGGATCACCAAGGCCCGGCTGTAGGGGTCGACCAGCACCCGCAGCGTGATCACGCCTTGGCGCTCTGGCGTGCTGGGCGTGTAATGGATCGCGTTTTCCACCAGGTTTCGCAGCATTTCCTTGAGCAGTGTGGGGTTGCCTTGCACCTGCACACCCGGCGTGTTTGCATCGACCCCTTCGTACCCCAAGTCCAGACCCTTGTCCATGGCGTGCGGCAGGCTGTCTTGAAGCACCTCGCTGGCCAGCTTCACCATGTCACAAGACTGCAAGGTCAAATGGGCACCACCGCCCTCGGCGCGGGCCAGTGACAGCAACTGGTTGACGGTGTGAGTGGCTTGCACACTGGCGCGGCCAATTTGCTGCAAGGATTTTTTCAGGTCTTCTTCGCTGGAGCCTGAACGTTGGGCCAGGTCGGCCTGCATGCGCAGACCGGCCAAAGGGGTTTTGAGCTGGTGCGCGGCATCGGCCAGAAAGCGTTTTTGGGTGACGATGGAGTCCTTCAGGCGCTCGAGCAAATCGTTCACCGACACCACCAAAGGGGCCACCTCCATGGGCACCGCTTTGTCGTCCAAGGGGCTCAGGTCATCGGGTTTGCGCTCGCGGATGCGCTCTTCAAGTTGTGACAGGGGTTTGATGCCACGCACCAAGGCCAGCCACACCAAAAGCACGGCCAGTGGCAACAAAGCGAACTGGGGCAGCATCACCCCCTTGATGATCTCGGCCGCCAACACCGAGCGCTTTTCGCGCGTCTCGGCCACCTGCACCAGGGCCGGGCGCTTGCCCTCGGCATCCAAGCGGATCCAGGTGTAGGCCACCCGCACTTCCAGCCCGCGCATTTCATCGTCGCGAATCTGCACTTCGTAGCTGCCGCCCTTGGGCTCGTCGGCTTTGGGTAGGGGCAACTCGCGGTCGCCGCTCAGGTGCTAGCCCAGGCTGCCGGTCACCTGGTAATACACCAGGTCGGTTTCGTCGGCACGCAGCAGTTCGCTGGCCGGTTGCGGCAGACTGAATTGCACCAATTTGTCGGGCCCCAACCTGACCTGTTGGGCCAAGGCCTGCACGTTGTAGACCAGCGCCCGGTCAAAAGGCTTGTTGGCCAGCCCCTGAGCCACCAGCCAAGTGAGCGCCAAGCTGATCGGCCACAGCAGCAGCAGCGGCGTCAGCATCCAGTCGAGGATTTCGCCAAACAGCGAGCGCTGCTCGCGTTTGAAGACCCGCAGGTTCCAGCCCTTGGATTTCATGGCTTAAAGGGTTGGCAGCATGCGGTGTGTGTGGCCTTAGCCCGGGATTTTTTCGAGGCAATAACCCAAGCCACGCACCGTGGCGATGCGGATCGGGCCTTTTTCGATTTTCTTGCGCAGGCGGTGGATGTACACCTCGATGGCGTTGTTGCTGACCTCTTCGCCCCATTCGCACAGGCGCTCGACCAACTGGTCCTTGCTGACCAAGCGGCCCGCACGTTGCAGCAGCACTTCGAGCAGGCCCAACTCGCGGGCCGACAACTCGACCATCTTGCCGTCGATGGTGGCCACGCGCCCGGATTGGTCGTACACCAAAGGCCCGTGTTTGATTTGGGATGTGGCGCCGCCCATGCCGCGGCGGGTGAGGGCGCGGACACGGGCTTCCAGCTCTTGCAAGCTAAAGGGCTTGGCCATGTAATCGTCTGCGCCGTAGTCCAGGCCTTTGACGCGTTCTTCCACGCTGTCTGCGGCGGTGAGGATCAACACGGGCAAGACGGAGCCCCGAGAGCGCAAACGCTTGAGCACCTCCAGACCATGCATTTTGGGCAGGCCCAGGTCCAGGATCAGCAAATCGAATTCGTTGTTGGTCATCAACGCCGCATCGGCCTCGCTGCCACTGGCCACATGGTCCACCGCCGCGCCCGCGCTGCGCAAGGTGCGCAACAAACCATCGGCAAGCACTTGGTCATCTTCGGCAATCAGAATGCGCATGGCTGTCTCCTGTTGTTTTGGGGGGCATCTCGGCGGGTAGGGGCTCAAGCCCTTGCTCGATTCTAGTGTCTCAAGCCACCAGTGGTGGCGCAGGCCGTGTGGGGGCATCTTGGGGCTGCAGCCCGAGACGGCTCAGTTCACATAAGCCTCCAGCCCCAAGGCCACCACGGTGGCCACATCCTTGCCCACCGCCTCGCGAAACTCGGCCTCGGCCTGGGCCACCGCCTCTTTGAAGGCCTGCAACCAGGCCAGCCCCACGGGCGTGAACACCACGCGCCGGGCGCGTGCGTCCAGCGGGTCGGCTTCGCGCTGCACCAGGCCCCAAGCGGCACACTGGTCCACCAGATCGCCCATGGCCTGTTTGCTCATGCCTGCCGCCCGGGCCAAATCCGTCAGGCGCGAACCTTCCAAGGCCAGATGCCGGGTGATGTGCACATGCGCGGCGCTGACCTGGTCGCGCGAAGCCAGATTGGCCAGGGCCAGCGGCACGCCCTCGTTGCCCGCCATCAGGTGCAGCACGCGTTCGTCAAAGCGCCGCATGGCGTGTCCCAGCAGGCGACCCAAATGGGTTTGTCGCCAGCGCTCATCGTGCAGGGAGGCGCTGCTCAAAGCGCTTGGAAGGGTGTTTTCAGACATGGCTAAATGATAAGGCAAACTGACTAAAAATATCGTTTACAGGTTTGTACAGGTCGTTTACAGTACTGTTCACGCATCCAGTAAACAGCACATCAGCGCTGAGCCCGGTGCCCCAACCCATTGATATTCAAGGAGATTCCCATGAGCGACGACAACAGCGAAAAGTCCAAAGCCCTGCAAGCCGCCTTGGCCCAGATTGAAAAACAATTCGGCAAAGGCACCATCATGCGCTTGGGCGAAGGCGAAGTCATCGCCGACATCCAGGTCGTGTCCACCGGCTCTTTGGGCCTGGACATCGCTTTGGGCGTGGGCGGTCTGCCCCGTGGCCGCGTGATCGAGATCTACGGCCCTGAGTCTTCCGGCAAAACCACCCTCACCTTGCAAGTCATCTCCGAAATGCAGCGCCTGGGCGGCACCTGCGCCTTTGTGGACGCCGAGCACGCGCTGGACGTGCAATACGCTCAAAACTTGGGTGTGAACCTGCAAGAGCTGCTGGTCAGCCAGCCCGACACCGGCGAACAAGCCCTGGAAATCGTGGACAGCTTGGTGCGCTCCGGCGCGGTTGATCTGGTTGTCATCGACTCGGTGGCCGCCTTGACCCCCAAGGCAGAAATCGAAGGCGACATGGGCGACAGCCTGCCCGGCCTGCAAGCGCGTTTGATGAGCCAGGCCCTGCGCAAGCTCACCGCCACCATCAAGAAAACCAACTGCACCGTCATCTTCATCAACCAGATCCGTATGAAGATCGGTGTCATGTTCGGCAGCCCCGAAACCACCACCGGCGGCAACGCACTCAAGTTCTACGCATCGGTCCGTCTGGACATCCGCCGCACCGGCACCATCAAGAAGGGTGACGACGCGATCGGCAACGAGACCAAGGTCAAAGTGGTCAAAAACAAAGTGGCCCCGCCCTTCAAGACGGCCGAGTTCGACATCCTGTTTGGCGAGGGCATCAGCCGCGAAGGCGAAGTCATCGACATGGGCGTGACCGCGAAGATCGTCGACAAGTCGGGCGCTTGGTACGCCTACCAGGGCGAGAAAATCGGCCAAGGCCGTGACAACGCCCGTGAGTTCCTGCGCGAGAACCCCGCTTTGGCCCGCGAGATTGAAAACAAGGTCCGTGAATCACTGGGCATCCGCTTGCTTGAGTCAGCCATTGCTGAGCCCAAGGGTGACTGAGCTTGAACAAGCATGGTTTTCAGCCCTCACTCAAAGGCCGCGCCCTGCGGCTTTTGAGTCAGCGTGAGCATTCACGCGCCGAGCTGGAGCGCAAGCTTGCCCCCCATGAAGAAGTGCCCGGTGAGTTGGCCAAAGCACTCGACGAGCTGCAGGCGCGGGACTTCATCAACGACGGACGAGCCATTGAGTCGGTCGTGCACCGGCGCTCAAGCAAGCTGGGCGCAGCGCGTGTCAAGCAAGAGCTGGCCGCCAAAGGCCTGTCGGGCGATGCGGTGGCTGAGGCCTTAGAGCAACTTAAAGATACCGAGTTCACCAGGGCGCAAGCGGTCTGGCGAAAAAAATTCGTGGCTTACCCAAAAGATGCGCAAGAGCGTGTCAAACAGATGCGATTCTTGATCAGCCGTGGTTTCAGCGCGGAGGTGGTGCGGCGCGTGGTCAATGGGGTGGAACCCGATGTCGACCAAGCGTTCGATTGCAGCATCGACCTCTGACTTTCTGAGATTGCATCAAAATCAGCCTCTTGGGTGAGTGTCAGTCCATGTACAGACACTGCAACCAAGCCATCTGTTTACAACAGGCTGCCCAGAACTTGAGCGCATGAGACGGATGCCAGTGGGCGATGGCCTGAAAATCAACGACGCAGAAAAGACTCTAGGAATATCCAAAATGGCATTTTTCACCCGCTACGTCATTCTGGTTTGTTTATTCCTTGTTGGGTGTCAATCCCTTACCTTTGACGTGGCATTTTTTCAGCCCCCTATCACCATTTCACAAGCGCCGGCCAGGCCTATCACCCATTACAGCCTTTACAACAACACCACATTGGTCAACTTGGGGGAGATGAAAGCGCAGGTTCCATCGTTCGATGGCAAGGGATTGCTCTTAGCCAGCTGGACCCCACATTCCAGAGGAACTTCGGGCCGTCCAACCTTTGTGGTGGTACATGGCGGTCATGGCCTGGTGCCCACCAACTTTGCAAGTGCACTATGGCTGCGGGATACTTTCAATGCCAACGTCCTTGTGCTCGACAGTTACTGGAGCAGAGGGCAGAACGAAAATTGGGCAACCAGAACACGTTTTGGAGCCAATATGCGGGTCCTAGATGTGATCGCTGCAGGTCGTTGGCTGCGAGACGTACAAAACGTGGACACGGAACAATTGTTTGTGATGGGTGATAGTCAAGGTGGCTGGACAGTCCTGCGGGCGTTTACAGATGATCCATTCATCAATGTTCAGATGACAGGCCTTTACCGCGCAGGCATTGCAGCATATCCAGGTTGCTTTTCCTATGGAACACCCACAGCCCCTAAATTGTCGCCATACAGGGCTCCTGTTATCGTATTCACAGGCGGAAAGGACACGGCAACACCGATCTCAGAATGTCCGAAAGGGGTACTTGAATCAGCCCAGAAGTGGATTCATTACCCGGACCAAACGCATGCCTGGGACTCCGCAAACAGAGGGGCCGCAGGTGTTCCTGTGGACGGCGAGTGCGGTAGAGCGATGAACGTCTACAACAAGTTTCCAGTATGCCGCAGCGATGCAACAACAAATGACATGCGTCGAAATATCCATGCATTCATCGAAGACTTGCGCACAAGGCCTGCCCATGGCGTGACGTCGCGATGATCAGAATGGATTTTTGCAAGCAGATGGTGATTTACGGGCTTTCGGACGACCAGCACCGGATGACGTTGGCCCAAATCCCTGTAGGCGAGGTGAATGACGTCTGACAGATGAGCAGGATTTGGACAAACGGCTATCAGCCGTTCCCTTAAATTGTTAATTTGTTGGTCTTCACATTTCCGCGATAAAACTCCCCGACTTGCCACCGTGCTTTTCCAGCAGCTTCACATCGTTGATGGTCATACCCCGGTCCACGGCTTTGCACATGTCGTAAATGGTGAGTAGGGCCACTTGCACGGCGGTGAGGGCTTCCATTTCAACGCCTGTTTGGCCGTTCACCTCGGCTGTGGCGGTGCACACCACGCATGACTTGTCGTTATGGACTTCAAAATCGACCGCCACCCGGGTCAAGCCAATCGGATGACACAAGGGAATGAGGTCGCTGGTTTTTTTGGCGCCTTGAATGCCCGCAATGCGGGCAATGCCCAGCACATCGCCCTTTTTGGCAGTGCCTGAGTTGATCAATGCCAGGGTGGCGGGCAGCATCTCGATGCGGCCGGTGGCCACCGCCACACGCCGTGTGCTGGCTTTGCCACCCACATCCACCATGTGGGCTTGCCCTTGGGCATCAAAGTGGGTCAGTGGGCTGGGGTTCTGGCTCATGGCTGCGCGATCCAAAGGGTTTACAAGAAATCAACAATAAACGGGCATCATACGAGGCTTGAACGAGGCACTGTCAGCTTTGAAACACGAATACCGCCAACGCTTCATTTCTTGTCTGCTGCTGGCCGCGCTGGTCAGTGCGCCGGTGCATGCACAAACCGTGGGCTTGCCTGGGCTGGGTGATGGTGAGAGCATTTCGCTCGGCGCCGAACGTCAACTGGGCGACCGCATCGCCCGAGAACTTTACCGCGACCCGGATTACATCGAAGACCCGGTGCTCGACGAGTACATCCAACTGCTGTGGGCCCCTTTGGTGCGGGCGGCTGCAGCCCGGGGCGAGTTGTCAGCCGAGTTGCAGGAGCGTTTTGCCTGGCGCATCCTGCTGGGGCGCGACCGTTCGGTCAATGCCTTTGCCTTGCCGGGCGGCTACCTGGGTGTGCACTTGGGCCTGATTTCGGTGGTGGGTTCACACGACGAATTGGCTTCGGTGCTGGCGCACGAATTGAGCCACGTCAGCCAACGCCACATTGCCCGCGGCATGAGTGAGCAAAGCCGCATGACCCCCTGGCTGGTGGGCGCCATGATTTTGGGCGCCTTGGCCGCGAGCAAAAGCCCGCAAAGCGCCCAGGCGCTGATCGTTGGAGGTCAGGCAGCGGCTGTGCAGTCCCAGCTGAGCTATTCGCGCGACATGGAGCGTGAAGCGGACCGCGTGGGTTACGGCATTTTGGTTGACGCTGGGTACGACCCCCGGGGCTTTGTGGGCATGTTTGGCAAGTTGCAACAGGCGGCAGGATTGAACGACAACGGGGCCTTTCCCTATTTGCGCAGTCACCCGCTGACCAGTGAGCGCATGGCCGACATGCAGGCCCGTCAACAGCTGAACACGCCCGCCGCGGTGCCTGCTGCTGACATGGCCCAAGCCCTGATGTCGGCGCGTGCGCGGGTCTTGTCGCAAAACACCCCAGATGCGCTCAAGGCTTGGACCCAGGAGGCCGAGCAACCCTCATCGCAAGATGGCCCGGCCCAACGGGCGGGCAAGCTTTATGCGGGCATCCTCGCTTATCTGCAGCAAAGAAACATGCCCGCAGCCGAGCGCGGCCTCCAGCAATTGCGCGAGTTGGTGAGCAAGTCAGTGCCCATAAATGTGTCAGCGGACAAGGCCGTGGATGCCAACTCCGGGCTGTCGGTGGCGCGTTGGTTGCGCCTGTTGTCGGCCGAGGTGGCCATGAAGCAAGACCGTTTCGAAGCCGCGCTGCAACACCTGATGCCCGGCGGGGTTGTATCCGATTTGGCGCGTCCAGAGCTCATGGCCGCTGCGCAAGCCGTGCAGCGCTTGCCCGGCCATGCGATGCTTGCCGAGATCACCCGGCAATTGCGCCAGCGGGTGTTTGTGGCGCCCCACGATGCACAGGCTTGGAACCTGTTGGCCGGTTTGTTGGCTGTGCAAGGGCAGGCCCTGGCGGGTCTGCGGGCCGAGGCCGAGGCCCAGGTGGCCCGACTCGATTGGGAAGGTGCACTCGACCGCTTTCGGGCCGCACAAGACCTGGCCAAGCGCAGCCGATTGCAAGCGGGCGAGTACATCGAAGCCTCGATCGTGGACACCCGCTTGCGCGAAGTGCAAGCCCATTTGAGAGCCCTGCAGCGGCCATCCCCCTCTCAACGCTGAGTCTTGTTGTAAACAAGCGCCTCGTGAACAGCATTCAGGGGCTATGATCGCCCTCCCTGCACCAGACACACCATGGCCGGAATCCACATCACCGACATTGAAGCCGCCATCAACCATTGGCGTGCCAAGAGCCCATCACCCGACGGCGTCTCATTGACGCCGCCGTTGCGTGCGCTGGCCGAGGTGTATGGGCTGATGGTGTATTACAAACAAGACTTGGCCGACGAATTCAGCCTGCCACTGGCCGCGGCTGAAGCCTGGCAAGACTGGTACGCCACCACGCCCGACACGCCTTGTATTGCCATTTGCTCCACCAGCCAGGGTGACGAAACCTGCAAAGGCTGCGGCCGCAGCTTCGAAGAGGTGCAGTTGTGGATCGAGATGACCCCCGGTGAAAAGCGCAGCATCTGGCACCGCATCACCATGGAGGGCAACTCCTGGCGTTTTAACCGCTATGCCGAACGCGCTGCCGAAGATCGGCACTGGGCCAAAGCTGCCGCTGATGCGCAGGTTCCCTTGGACCTCAAACCCTGAGCTTCAACCCCCCGCGCAGCTTGCAGGGGGCTCATGAGGCGATCATTGGGTCATTTGACGACGTCTTAGACGACCGCGCCCGAATTTTCGTCGTTCGGGTCGTTGTCTTTCTTGATCGGCTTGATCAAGTCTTCGCGCTGTAAGCCCAGCCACATGGCAATCGCAGCGGCCACAAACACCGACGAGTAAATACCAAAGCAAATGCCAATCGTCAGTGCCATGGCGAAGTAGTGCAGGGTCTCACCACCGAACAGCAACATGGACAGCACCATTATCTGGGTCGAGCCGTGTGTGATGATGGTGCGGCTGATGGTGGAGGTGATGGCGTTGTCGATGATCTCGACGG
>JAKFXJ010000195.1 GCA_021731425.1 Limnohabitans sp.
CAGGGGCACAAGTCTGGACAGGGCGGGAGATGGTCAGCGTCAAGGCCACACAAGAGGTCATTTTGAGCGCGGGCAGCATCGGTTCTGCGCAAATTTTGCAACTCTCGGGCATCGGCCCTGCAGCGGTGTTGCAAGGTGCTGGCGTTGAAATGAAACACGACCTGCCCGGCGTCGGAGCCAACCTGCAAGACCATTTGCAGATCCGCTCGGTCTACAAAGTCAAAGGCGCTAAAACCCTCAACACCTTGGCCAACAGCTTGTGGGGCAAGGCCATGATCGGGCTGGAATATGCCTTGAAACGCACGGGTCCCATGAGCATGGCACCGAGTCAGCTGGGCGCGTTCACCAAGAGCGACCCGTCGCAGCCTCACGCCAACATCCAGTACCACGTTCAGCCTTTGAGTCTGGATGCCTTTGGCGAGCCACTGCACAGCTTCCCGGCCATCACGGCCAGTGTGTGCAACCTCAACCCCACCAGTCGGGGCACGGTGAACATCACCAGTGCACGCTTTGAGGACGCTCCTGCCATTGCACCCAACTACTTGTCCACTGACGAAGACCGCAAAGTGGCCGCCGACAGTTTGCGCGTGACGCGCCGCATCATGTCGCAAGACGCCATGAAGCCTTTCCAGCCCGAAGAATTCAAACCGGGCGAGCAGTACCAAAGTGATGAAGAGCTGGCCAAACTGGCCGGTGACATTGCCAGCACCATCTTCCACCCGGTGGGCACCACCCGCATGGGGCGAGAGGATGACCCGATGGCCGTGGTCAATGGCCGCTTGCAGGTGCGCGGTATCGCGGGTTTGCGTGTGGTCGATGCCGGGGTCATGCCCACCATCACCAGTGGTAACACCAACAGCCCAACACTCATGATTGCAGAGAAAGCGGCGCAATGGATTGGTGAAGCTTTCGTCAAAAATTAACACGGCCAGACGCCATGGCTTTCATTCACAAAAAACGCATTTTGACTTCGGTGCTTTTGCTGGCTTGGCTGCTGATCAGCTTTGGCCCCAGCTTTCTTGCGCGTGATCTCTCAATGATGGTTTGGGGCTGGCCTTTGTATTTTTGGATGGCAGCGCAAGGCTCCATCCTGCTGTTCATCGGCATCGTGGTTGTTTATGCCTGGCTCATGAACCGCTGGGAAGCGCAAGAGACCGCTGCAGGCAGAGACATTCCCAAAGGCTGGTGACCAACCCGTTTGCCCAGGGCACACTGGGCGCATCCATCTCATGCACAAGCCAGCAGCTGGGTGTGCTGCATTTCTGCACTTTGCGCCCAGCAAGATAGGGCGAAACACCCCCAAAAGGCACCTATTTTTATCGGTGTTTTCCCTTGCATTTCGCTGTCAACAATTCAAACAAATCCACGAAAAATGTAAGGCACGTGTCAGGTAGGTCTCACTCTCCGAATGAAGCCTTGCAAATGCTCGGCAAAGAACTGAATTCACCCATTTTTTTTGTGGTTTAAAGCCGATTAGGTGGACAAGAAGCCGGTTCATAAAATCCGAAAACTCTTTTGATCTCCATCAATAAACCCCTATGTTGCTCGCCACTGTCATCGCCAAAAGCCTGATCGAACTTTCACTCATGTTCATCGTTGGGCGTTTCTTGCTGGGATTGCTGGCGGGCTCTAACCGTGACAACAATGTTTTTTGGCAATTGCTGGATGTGGCCTCCAAGCCCGCCTTGTGGCTCACACGCAAGATCAGCCCCAAACTGATCCTGGACCAACACATCCCGCTGGCCACCAGCAGCTGGCTTTTGATTGCCTGGGTCGTGGTGGTGCAATTGAAAATCGAACTCTGCCTTGAGATGGGGATCGCGGCATGTCAGTGAAAACCCAACTCTCTCCCGCCAACCCCAGTACCTCCAGCCGAAGCAGGTGCTTTTGGCTACGCCTCCAAGCCAAGGCGCTTTTGGTCGTGGGCATGCGCCGTAGAGCCCACGAGGTGTTTCAAGAGATCCTGGACCTCAATCCCCAAGATGTTTTGGCACTGAACAGCCTCGGTTTCAACGACTTGAACGATCGGCGCTTGGTTCAGGCGTTGGGGTTTTTCGAGCGCGCTTTGGCGCTCACCCCAGCCAACGCCAATGCGCACTTCAACGTGGGGTTTGTCTGCGAAGAATTGGGACGCAGCCAAGAAGCAGAACACGCTTTCAGAGCCGCCCTCCAAATTGACGAAAAAATGGACCGCGCTTGGTATGGCCTCGGCTTGGTGCTGGTGCGTCAACGCCGATTTGAAGAATCTTTGGTGGCCTTCAAGCGCAACACCGAACTGCAATCCATGAGCCCTTATGCCTGGTACCAAATGGCCCGCGTGCACATGGAGATGCATGACCCCGAAAAAGCGCTCGATGTCATGCGCCACCTGAATGGTTTCGAACCCAAAGTGGCCGCTCAACTCGAGCGCGAAACAGGGCTCAAATTGAACACGCTCATGTGAGTCCCCGACCTCCAGGTTGGGGCAAAAAATTCAAGTGTGACAGCCGGTAGTTTGATTTTTTAACAAGAAGGAGAAGACAATGCAGCTCACTGCAAGGCACCAGGAATACTGGGGCAAAAACTTAAGGATCACGGGGCTATTGCTGGCCCTGTGGTTCTTTGTTACGTTCGTGGTTTTATATTTTTCGCGTGACTTGACGTTCAGCTTTTTTGGCTGGCCGTTCTCGTTTTGGGTCGCTGCCCAAGGCGCACTGATCGTGTACTGCCTGATCATCTGGTACTACGCCCGCTATATGAACAACCTTGACAAGGAATATGGCGTCGCAGAAGGAGAAGAAGCATGAGCGTTTTCGGCGGCGAAGGCCAAACCCAAGGCCAATTTCAGAAATCTCTGAACAGGGTATTCACTTTCTACATCGGGGGCTTTGCGGCCTTCGTCATTGCGCTGGCCATCCTTGAGC
This sequence comes from Limnohabitans sp., assembly GCA_021731425.1. Taxonomy (GTDB): domain Bacteria; phylum Pseudomonadota; class Gammaproteobacteria; order Burkholderiales; family Burkholderiaceae_C; genus Limnohabitans_A. The sequence goes on from JAKFXJ010000195.1 coordinate 2,904, forward strand.
AGATGGGCATGCCCAAAGAGTACATTGGCTACGCCTTCTTGGCGGCCACGGTGCTCTTGTACGGTGGCATTGGTGTCATGAGTCGTACCAACGATGCGGCCGAATACTATGTGGCCGGTCGTCGTGTGCCCGCCATGTACAACGGCATGGCCACTGGTTCTGACTGGATGTCGGCCGCGTCCTTCATCGGTATGGCCGGTACGTTATACCTGACGGGTTACGGCGGTCTGGCCTTCATCTTGGGCTGGACAGGCGGTTACTGTTTGGTGGCTTTGTTCCTGGCACCTTACCTGCGTAAGTTTGGCCAGTTCACCATTCCTGACTTCTTGGGCGCACGCTACGGCGGCAACATGGCCCGCCTGATTGGCGTGTTTGCGGCCATCTTGGTGTCCTTTGTTTACGTGGTGGCGCAGATCTTCGGCGTGGGCTTGATCACCGCCCGCCTGACAGGCTTGTCCTTCGACGTGGGCGTGTATGTCGGCTTGGCCGGTATCTTGGTGTGCTCGTTCTTGGGCGGTATGCGTGCAGTGACCTGGACCCAGGTAGCTCAGTACATCATCCTGATCGTGGCCTACATGATCCCCGTGGTCTGGTTGTCGGTGAAACACACCAGCATGCCCGTGCCTCAGATCTCTTACGGCTACTTGCTTGAAAAAGTGACCGCCAAAGAAGAGCAACTGCTGAAAGACCCCAAAGAACTCGAAGTTCGCGGTATCTTCAAAGCACGCGCCGATGCAGCCGCTGAAAAGCTGAAGGATGTGCCTGCAGCCATGGCCGCAGACAAAGAAGCCGCTACCAAGAAGCTGGAAGAGCTGAAGGCCGCCAACGCACCGGCTGCCGACATCAAAGCGGCTGAAACCGCCTTGGCTGGCCTGCCCAAAGACGAAGCTGCTGCCAAAGCGGCGTACACCGCTGCTCGAGCTGCCAACGCACCCCGTGCAGCACCGCCCCTGCGTCATGCTGAGCCCTTCCCAGGCAAAGACGATGCGGCCCGAGATGTGGCCCGCAAGAACTTCTTGGCCCTGGTCTTCTGCTTGATGATCGGAACGGCTGCGCTGCCGCACATCCTGATGCGTTTCTACACCGTGCCCTCGGTGCGTGAGGCTCGCCAGTCTGTCGCCTGGTCGCTGTTCTTCATCTCTTTGCTGTACTTCACGGCGCCTGCTTTGGCGGTGTTGGTCAAGTTCGACATCTACACCCTCTTGGTCGGAACACCGTTTGACCAGTTGCCGGGATGGATTGCACGCTGGAACGTGGTCGACCCCACACTGATGGCAGTTTCTGACATCAACAAAGATGGCATCTTGCAATTGGCAGAGATCCGCTTGGGCGGTGACATTGTGGTCTTGGCCACACCTGAAATCGGCGGCTTGCCGTTCGTGATTTCGGGTCTGGTGGCAGCCGGTGGTTTGGCTGCGGCCTTGTCCACAGCCGACGGCTTGTTGTTGACCATTGCCAACGCCTTGTCGCACGACGTGTACTACAAAGTGATTGACCCCAACGCCTCGGCCAACCGTCGCGTGGCGCTCTCCAAAGTCATTTTGGTGTTCGTTGCCTTGGCTGCGGCTTATGTCGCATCGCTGCGCATGGCCGACATTTTGTTCCTCGTGTCTGCGGCCTTCTCGTTCGCTGCAGCAGCCTTCTTCCCTGCGTTGACCCTGGGCATCTTCTGGAAGCGTGCCAACAAATGGGGCGCCTCGCTGGGCATGATGGCCGGTTTGGGCATCTCGTTCTACTACATGGTCAAGACTCATCCTTGGATGTACGGCTTGTTCCATGAGGGCTCGCTGACACCTGAAATCCTGAAGGCCAACACCTGGTGGGACATCGCCCCCATCTCGGCTGGTATCTTCGGCGTGCCACTGGGCTTCGCGGTGATCATCATCGTGTCGCTGCTGACCAAGGCACCGGACAAAGAAGTTCAGGACATGGTCGAAAACGTCCGTTTCCCCAGCTTTGACGGCACCACCTCACAAGGCAGTGCTGCTCACTAAAAGGCCAAAGTTGGCAAGCCCTGTCTTGCCAACTTAAACCCTTCCAACAAAAAACCCGATCGTGTCATGCGATCGGGTTTTTTCTTTGGTGTGAATAACTCAGGTCATGAGCGCCTTACCCCCACCCCACACAAAGCCGGGGCTTGCCAGTCAGGCCCATCAAACCAGGCATCGCCCAGCAAATAGGCCCTCAGCATGGGCAGCGCATCTTGACCCCAAAACACTCGGCCATCAACCACCCAGCTGGGCACACCAAACACCCCCTGCTCAATCGCCTCTTGGGCATGCGTTTGCAAAGCCTGCTTGACTGGGGCGCTGCTGGGGTCTTGTGCCGGAGCCAACTCCGCCGTCAAAGCCGCCAGGCGCTCGGAATCGGCCGCGTCCTGCCCATGGCACCAGACATGGCGGAAGATTTTTTCGCACACATAACGGCTGGGCGTGCCGTCGGCGTCACATGCGGTGGCCAAGCGCAACAAACCGAGCGGGTTAAAGGGGTGCATGGCCGGCAACTGCAAAGGTGTGCCCTGCTGGCGGGCCAGCCACAGCACCTGCCGATACGTCCAGTCGCGCTTGCTGGGGATTTCTGCCGGGCCCAGCTGCCCGTGGTGCTTGAGCATGGCCGCAAACAGCACCGGCTTGTGCACCACGCGGTGGCTGATGCCTTCCAAGGCCCGAGGCAAGGCATCAAAACCGAGCCAGGCGTAAGGTGAAATGAAATCGATATAAAAATGAATGGTTTTCATCGGTGACAGGCTGTGTGTGGTGGCTCACTCAACGCTTTGTATTGGGCCCAAGTCTATAGGGTCAACACCAACTTGCGTTGGCGGTCTTATCCGTAGAATGAATTGCATGAACAAGTGACCACCACGCCCACACCGGGCCAGAGTCACCGACCGCACATCAAGGAGACGCCATGTACAAGCACATCATCCTGGCCTATGACGGTTCGAGCAGTGGTCAAAAGGCCATGCTGGAGCTCAAGGAGTTGGCGCATTGGGGCCAACCCCGCCTGACCTTGGTGGCAGTGGCCCCCAACCCTTTGGATGTGGGCTCAATGGAGATGGGCTACTACACCTCGGCCGACAACGGGCCTGTTGAAGAAACCCTGAAAGAGCAATTGGCGCAGGGTGTGCAAGCCCTGCAGGCCATGGGTTACACGGTGCAAGGCGAAGTGCTCAAAGGTGAGGTCATTCGGGAGTTGTCGGACTTTGCCGAACTCGCAGGTGCAGACCTGATCGTGGTCGGACACAAACACGAACCCAACCTGCTGCGTCGCTGGTGGAGCGGCTCCACCGCCAAATCGCTGGTGGAAGAGTCGCCTTGTAATGTGTTGATTGTGGTGGACCGCAGCGCTGTCGCTGCAACTTAGGCGCCGCCCAAGCCCGTCAGGCGCTGCTGAATGCGTTGCCAAACCTGGCGCTTGGCTTCGTCGGGCATGCGGCTCCAGGCACCAATCTCTTCCAAGCTGCGCCAACAGCCCACACACACCTCGGCCTGCGGGTCCATCACACACACCGAGACACAGGGCGAGGGCACATGGGGCACGGGCTCGGCCAGCACTTGCGCGGCGCGTTGGGCCAATATTTTGGTGTGCACACTCATGGGGCATCCTGGGCCAAGGCCCTGCACGCATCGGTTGTCTGCACTTGGGCGGCGGGGCTGGCCTGCACCACATCGGCCAAACGGGCCCCGGTCAAACCAGGCAGGTCTTGGGGGCGCAAGCGAAAGACACCATGCGGATGACCAGCAGCGGCCCAGATCTCGTCAAAACGCCACAAATCCTGGTCCAGCAAAGTCACTGGCGGGTGCAGGTGCGCCACGGGAGACACGCCGCCAATGGCGAAGCCGGTCTGCGCCTTCACAAAATCCGCATCGGCGCGGCCAATTTTGCCCACCAAGGCCGACACCTTTTTTTCGTCTACCCGGCGGTCGCCCGAGGCCACCACCAGCACGGCCACACCATCTTCTTTGCGCTTGAAAATCACGCTCTTGGCGATCTGTCCCAGTGCCACACCCAAGGCATCGGCAGCCTCTTGCGCGGTACGGGCTGCGCCATCGAGCATGACCGGTGTGTGCGGGTGGGCTGCGGCTTGCAAAGCCGCCGTCACACGCTGCACCCCTTCGGACAAAACCTGATACTTGGATTCACTCATCTTCGTGACACTGTGCCGGCTGTTAAAAAAACCAGCCCCTATTGTGCGTGCAAGTGCATGCCCCGGCGCGTTCTGGGGCAGCTGTGTGCGCCCACGACTTGGAAGCATATATCACTCCATTTGAAGAGCCCTAGGGTTTTCACCGTCAACCCATTTCATTTGTACCAATATAATTGTTTGGCCTTTTCAACGCCAGAACAAGGCTTCAGGGAGGCTTGCCTCCCTTTTTTTGCTCGGTTGGTCCATGTGGACTTGGGCACTTTGGCGTATGCTTTACAGACTCCAGTTTGTCTGCCACCATGCCCCCCCTCATCGCACCGCACACATCGCCTGATCACGGCGAACACCCTGCTTTGGATGAGCATGCCGCACGGGTATTGCGGCAATTCAGATTGATCTTCAACACCGTCAGACGCCATTTCCAGACCATGGAAAAACAATCCGGCATTGGCGGCGCACAGGTCTGGGCCCTGAGCTTGGTGGCCCAACACCAAGGGTTAGGGGTAACACAATTGGCTGCGCTGATGGACATCCACCAGTCAACCACCAGTAACCTGGTCCGCTCTTTGATCAAGAGTGGGTTGCTCCACAGCGAAAAGTCCAGCACCGACCGCCGCGTGGTGGAGCTTTATGTGTTGCCTGCGGGCCTGAAATTGCTCAAAAAAATTCCAGGGCCTTTTGCGGGCGTCTTGCCCCATGCCTTGCAGCGCATGGACGAGGTGACGCTGCTACAACTGGAACACAACCTCTCGGCGCTGATCAACCGCCTTGAAGTGGACGAGAAAGCCGCGCAAACCCCAATTGCCATGATGTGAGCGATCGTCTTCTTCATGGCTAAGGCTGAACGTTCCCGCAATTGATCCCTTATTTTTTGGGTCCATTTGGCCCATTCCTTGACGCGGCGTAATGCGCCCGAATGCCTTTTTTAACCGCTTTTTCCGCTCCGTTGAGCATTCCCTTGGTGCGTGATGGCACTTTGGCGACAAAGTGTCAACCCGGGTATCACAAGGTCTTTCAATAATTTATATTTGCTCAAATGTAAAATCTTTCAACTATGGGCTCCCAACTGCCCTTTCCGAGACTCCCCGAGGGGAAGGTCCAAGCCTGAGACTTCAGGTTCAACACTGACGCCAATCGCCTTGTCGGTAACGGCACCGAGCCGGGTCAACCGCCCACCAAGCCTCCATCCATTTGAAAGGTGAACACCCATGAACATTTGGCAAAGCACATGGCAACGTGTTCAGCATTGGCTCCAACGTCGCCTGAACTCTTGGCGAAAGCTGGACACGACCAGGCCAATGCAGACAGCGCCAACACCCACTCCGCTGCGCCTGGAGGCGCCACTGGGGCCCTGTGTCAGCGTCATCATTCCCGCTTTGAATGAGCAAAAACGCATCGCCGATGTGGTGCGTTACGCCCTGAGCGATTCGGCCACGGCGGAGGTGATCGTGGTGGACGACAGCTCAATCGACAACACCGTGAGCCTGGCCCGCGAAGCGGGTGCCCGAGTGATCACCAGCAGCTTGCTGGGCAAGGGTGCCTCCATGGCCGATGGGGCGCGGGTGGCACAAAACGAAATTCTGGTCTACCTCGATGGCGACCTCAAAGGCCTGCGCAGCGGCATCATCAGCGACCTGGCCCGCCCCCTGATTTCGGGCCATGCCGAATTTGTGAAAGCGCGGTTTGGCCGGGGCGGCGGTCGCGTGACCGAGCTCACCGCCAAGCCCATGCTCAAGGTGTTTTTCCCCGAACTGGCGCACTTCAACCAGCCACTGGGCGGCATCATTGCAGCACGCAAATCACTGCTGCAACAACTCACGTTCGAAGACGGCTACGGCGTGGACATCGGCCTGCTGATCGACGCCTGGCGGGCCAACGCCAAGCTAGCCGAGGTAGACATTGGCCACCTCGAGCACGACAGCCAGCCGCTCTTGGACTTGACCTCCATGGCCAATGAAATCTCGCGTGTCATCTACAGCCGCGCCCGCGAATCAGGTCGATTGCATGTGGAACAAATCACCGCCATGTACGAAAGCCAGCGCCAGGCCACATCCTCGTGGGACTACGCGATCACGCGCCAGAAAAACCGCACGAAACTTCTGCTGCTGGACATGGATGGCACGGTGACCACCAGCCGCTTTGCCACCTTGCTGGCGCAAGCCACAGGCCAGGTCGACGAGCTGAACAAGCACTTGGACGGCAGCAACCCGGATGTGCTGACGCGCAGCGCCAACATCGCACAAATTTTCCGATTTGTGCACCGCCAAAAATTCGAAGCCGTGGCCAAAGCCATGCCCATTCGACCGGGTGTGATCGAGTGCGTGAAGGCCTTCAAGCGGGCAGGTTTCATGGTCGGCGTGGTGTCAGACAGTTATTTTGTCGCCGCCGAGGTGCTGCGCAAACGCATCTTTGCCGACTTCGCGCTGTCGCACACCGTGCAGTTTCAAGGCGATGTGTGCACGGGCGAGTTGAGCATCAACAGCGCCTTTTTGCCCGACCCCAACACGTCAGACACGGACGCCGCCCTCATCGGCATTTCCAAGCACCATGTGGTGGTACAGTTTCGGCGCGAAGACATCCAGCCGCGCTTTGACACCATCTGGGCCATGGGCGACAACGACAACGACGTCGACATGCTCAACCAGGCCGATCGGGCCTGGATGATCGAGCCCAAATCACCTCGCCTCAAAAACCTCGCGGGCGTGACCGAGATCGCACACTTTGACGAACTGACAGCGGCCTTGGCGCAGGCCATTCAAGAAGACACGGCCAAAGCCGATGGAAATCCGCCGAAAGGCAACGGGCCTTGATGGCGGACCCATAAAAGCCCGCTCAACCCGCCCGCTTGTTGAGGGTGGCCCGGGCCACGTTCGAGTTGGGTTGACGGCCCAGAAAGTCGCTGATGAAGGCCCCCGCATCCACCAGCTTGTCCAAGTCAATGCCCGTGGCAATGCCCATGCCGTGCAGCATGTAGACCACGTCTTCGGTGGCCACGTTGCCCGTGGCGCCCTTGGCATAAGGGCAGCCGCCCAGGCCCGCCA
>JAKFXJ010000032.1 GCA_021731425.1 Limnohabitans sp.
GGCCACACCATTTGGATCGACACATCGGGCATTGATTTCATCGCGAATGCCCTTCAGCTATCGCAGCAAAAGCAAGGCATGTCCTTGCATGCGGTCTTGCCAGTTGATGCTACAGTGACAAATGTGCAAAAAATCTTCCAAAATTCGCCAATTCCATGGTCTTCACTGATGTTGACCAAAATGGACGAAGCGGCTCATCCTTGGCCCTTGATTCAAGGCCTTTGTGATACAAAATTGCCAGTTTCCGCCGTGTCTGAAGGACACCAAACCAACGCTGCCCCGGTGCCACTGGATCCCCAGCGTTTGCTGACTTTGGCGCTCTCGCCAGTTTATGGCATGCTCCCGCTGGCCGGTCATGCGACTGTGCCAGTCCCTCAGCTCAAGCCCGCTCGCAAGTCACGGACCAGCAAGCCGGCTTCCGCTGAATCTGTACAACCCATCAAAGCCCGTGCTCGCACGCGTGCGGTCAAAGCTGAAACCACCACCATTGCGGCATGAAATGGACAAGAAAAAATTCCCACAGGTGATCGGTGTTGCCAGCGGCAAAGGGGGCGCGGGTAAAACCACGGTGTCCATCAATTTGGCCGTAGCGCTGGCGATGCAAGGTCACCATGTCATGTTGCTCGATGCCGATCTGGGCATGGCGAATGCCCAAATTGCGCTGGGCGCTCACGCGCCGTTCAACATCAGTCATGTACTCAATGGCAGCAAAACTCTGCAAGAGGTGATGATCACCACCGCGCAAGGGGTTCGTCTGGTGCCAGGTGCCTCTGGGTTGCGGGACATTGCGGCCTTGGATACGAAGCAAATTGCGACGATGATTCACGCTTTTGACACATTGGACGAGCCGGTCGATTACCTGGTCGTGGATGTGGCGGCGGGTATTGCGCCAGCCGTGCTCGAATTCATGGCGGCCTGTCAGCGCCGATTTGTGGTGGTCTGTGATCAGCCCGCCTCCATTGCCGATGCTTATGGCCTGATCAAAGTGATGTCGACGGAGCAGTCGCTGGACGAAATTTATCTGGTGCCCAACATGGTCAACAGTGCACAGGACGGGCGGCAGCTGTATCGCCGCTTGAACGATGTCTGCACGCGGTTTTTGGGCATTTCCATCCGTTTCCTGCACTCCATTGAAGCCGATGAGTTGGTCTTGCAGTCATTGCGCAAGTACAAGTCGGTCTTGGAATACGCTCCTGGCAGTGCTGCTGCCCGTGATTTTCGGGGTCTGGCGCATGCCTTGGACCAATTGCCTCCCATTGAAAACGCTTCGGGTCGAATGCAGTTTTTCATGGAGCGCATGCTTCGTGTTCCCACAGACCGGTAATCAACATGGTCAGTAACGTTTCACTCTATCAAGAAGTGGGTAATCCCCAAGAAGCCCTGATCATGGCGCACATGCCCATGGTCAAGCGAGTGGCTGTTCATTTGAAAGCACGCTTGCCGCCTTTCATGGAGTTGGACGAGTTGGTGCAGGTCGGCATGGTCGGTTTGATTGAGGCCGCGCGGTCTTTTGACCCCACCAAAGGTTTTGTCTTCGAGCACTTCGCATTGAGCCGCGTGCGGGGCGCCATTTTGGATGAGGTGCGCAGGCAGTCCTTTTTGCCGCGTTCCGCCGTGGCTTTTAACAAGAATGAAAATGAGGCTGTTCACGTGTTGGCTGCCGAACTGGGTCGGGCACCCACGCAAGTGGAATTGGCCGAATTCATGGGCAAGGACATCGAGGAATTCCACAAAGAGCGCGGACAAGCCAAACGGTTTGAAACCTTCTCCATGGAACTGGTCAATGACGAAGTCATGAGCATGCCCGGCGACAGCGCGATGCAGCCTGAGGTCATGGTGGAAGAGGCTGAATTCATGGAAGCCGTGGTCGATGCCATCGATCAATTGCCTGAGCGTGAAAAATTGGTCATGAACCTTTACTATGTAGAGGAATTGAATCTGAAGGAAATTGGTGAAGTTCTGGGGGTCAGTGAATCCCGTGTCAGCCAAATTTTGTCCACTGTTGTGAAAAAATTACGTCAAAATCTACAACTTGCTTAAATCCGCTGAGATTCTCTGATGTTCAATCTTTTCAATCGAAACAACCCTGCTGATGAAATGAAGCGTGCAATCGCCGCTTATGAAAAGGTGACCTCGATCGAATCCGATTCTCGCGAAGCACGCAGCTTGCGGATGCGAATGGGCATGCTCTGTCGTGCGCACCTGGACAAAACATTCATCGCTGGAGCAGAGCAAACCGCTGCCTGGCAAGAATTGGTCAGCTTGTCTCTCAAGGCGGGTAAACCCATGCCTGAAGCGCCGACGCCCTCCAAATTCCAAAAAATCCGCACGGGCGACTCCGATGTCTATGCGTATTTGCCAGAGGATTTCGTGATCGAGGCCTTTGGTTTGGGTGCGCGTTACCAAAAGGCGGAGCTGTCAGCGCCCAAGGCCATCGAGGCCATGCAAGCCTTGGCCAACCAGATCAGTCGCTACGACTTGCGCTTGGAAGAACCCTTTCAGGCTTTGACTTTCTTGCGCGAAGAGTTGGCCGAACAAGCGGCAGCCGAAGCGGCTGCCCAAAATGAGGGTCAAAACGCTGGCAATCCCTCTTCTGAAGGCCCTTGAGGCGGGGAAATCACCGTGGACGCCTTGGTCAATGCCTTGATTTCCGTTGGGCTCTTGTTGATCCTGGTGATGATCATCTATTTGATCGACAAGGTGAACGCGATCGAAAAAGAAACCCGCAAGATGATGGTCACCCTGGGTGAAAAACCAGCCTCCTCGTTGCCCAACGTGCCCACCGATCCCTTCATGGGTCTGAGCGGCAAGAAGTTATGGGATGCCATGACGGGTCGTTCGATCGAAGGGCTGGATCCCGATGGCCGGGCCAATTTGCGAAACATTTACCAGCTGGTCTTGTCCAAGCACATAGAAGCCCTTTATCAGGATGGCTTCAAGGACGCCATCAGGGGCTTGCCAGGCGAGCCCAAAAACAGCCGATTGATCACCACGGCCAAGGGCCAGGTGGAGTCCTGGATCCCCTCGGCTCAGGCCAACGCCCTTTACCAATGTGGCTTCAAAGCCGCCGAGACACCTCAATCTGAATGGGGGCCCATTCGGGCATCGATGGACGAGGCGGGGCAGTATTTGCTGGGAAAAACCGATTTGGACAACAGCAGCCCCTTGTCTGACTGGCTCATGCCCTTGTCTTCGTCTGAATCGGCACTGTCCTCTGCAGAAAGTGCCCCTGACACCCCTATTGGTTTGCCGGATGCGTCCAAATCCACGCCCAAGCTGAACAGACTTTGATTTTTTCAGGCCTGTCGGTGAACAGGCCTCAAGTTTCCGAGTGCCCTGTCGATTCCCTCAGTACTGAAGTATTCAAGGGATTTCATTCATGCGCGCTTATTCAAAATTTGCTGAGAGCTACGGATCTGTTCAGGTCGTGACAGGCGTGGCCACCGCTGACAACATCCAGTTGATCCAAATGCTTTTTGACGGTTTGCTGGAAAGCCTGGCCAGCGCCACAGGCCACATTCAAAACAATGCCATCGAAGAGAAGTCCAAAGCCTTGGCCCGTGCAGGACGCATCGTGGTGGGTTTGCAAGGCGCGCTGGATTTCGAGCGCGGCGGTGAATTGGCTCAAAATTTGAATGAGTTGTATGCCTACATGACCCGCCGACTTTTCCACATCAACGCCCAAAATGACCTGCAGGCCTTGGAAGAGGTGAAAACTTTGGTGGTCGATATTTCCCAAGCTTGGCAAACGTTGCCCAGTTTGTTGTCCGACACCAACCGCCGTACGCTCTACCCCAATTGAAAAGAAGGTCACAGGCCTGATGGCCTGCCCGACAGGAATCGAACCTGTGACCCACAGCTTAGAAGGCTGTTGCTCTATCCAACTGAGCTACGGGCAGAAGAAGAAACATAAAAGGCCCATGATGGGCCTTTTTTATGGGAGAAACGGTGTCAATGCGCTGGTTGGGCATTGTGAAAAGTGGTCGGAGCGGCGGGATTCGAACTCGCGACCCTCTGCTCCCAAAGCAGATGCGCTACCAGGCTGCGCTACGCTCCGACTGATCGGTATTCTAACCCCCAAATGCGTGGGTATCCGGGGTGGCTGTCAAAAAAATCCTGTTTAGATTTTTGAGCCATGCGCCAAGGCGCGTTCCCGACTCGCGGCCAGCGCCTTCGCATCAGGCGCTGACAAATCCCATGCTTGCATGTGGTCCAGGCTGATGTCAGCAAGCGCAGCGATCCATTGGGCGTTGTTGTTCAGGCACGGGATGTAACTGAAGCTTTCGCCGCCTGCGTGCAAAAACGCTTCTTGGGCTTCTTGCTGGATCTCTTCCAATGTTTCCAGGCAGTCGCTGGTGAAGCCTGGGCAGATCACATCGACTTTTTTCACGCCTTGCCCAGCCATGGCCACCAAGGTGGGCTCGGTGTAGGGCTCCAGCCACTTGGCCTTGCCAAAGCGGGACTGGAAGGTGAGTTTGTACTGGTCTTTGCTCAGGTTCAGCGCTTCGGCCAGCAAGCGGCCGGTTTTCATGCATTCGCAGTGATAAGGGTCACCCAGCTGCAGGGTGCGCTCGGGCACACCGTGAAAGCTCATGACCAGTTGCTCGGCCCGGCCGTGGGTGGCCCAGTGTTCACGCACCGTCTGCGCCAGCGCTGCGATGTAGCGCGGGTCGTCGTGGTAGTGGTTGACAAAGCGCATCTCGGGGATGAGCCGGGTTTTCAGGCCCCAGCGGTACACCGCGTCGAACACGCTGGCCGTGGTGGTGCCGCTGTACTGTGGGTAGGCGGGCACGATCAGCACGCGCTGCACGCCTTCGGCTTTCAAGGCATCGAGCTGCGCTGGTATCGATGGCTGGCCATAGCGCATGGCATAGCGGACCGCCACATGGTGGCCACGCTCTTGCAGGGCGGTGCCCAGCGACTGGGCTTGTTGTTCGGTGAAGGCTTTGAGGGGCGAGCCCTGCTCGGTCCAGATGCTGGCGTATTTGGCGGCCGATTTGGCCGGGCGCACGCGCAAGATGATGCCGTGCAGGATCAGCCACCAGATGGGTTTGGGGATCTCGACCACGCGACTGTCGCCCAGAAACTCGGCCAGGTATTTGCGCAGAGCTGGGGCGGTGGGGGCGCTGGGCGTGCCCAGGTTGCAGTACAGCACCGCTGTGCGGGCGGACTGACCATGCTGGAAGGAGGGTTCTTGTTGAAATGCCATGCGGTATTCTCCCACCACCATGATTGACATTTCCCGAATCAAAGCCATTACCCTCGATCTGGACGACACATTGTGGCCCGTTTGGCCCACTATTGGGCGTGCCGAGGTGGTTTTACAGACCTGGCTGAGCACCCATGCACCCGGCGCCGCTGCGCTGTCGGCCGATGCCGAACTCAAAAAAGCCATTCGCGCCGAGATCAACGCCCGCCACGCCGACCGGGCGCACGATTTGTCCTTTCTGCGGCGGGAGTCGATTCGCACCTTGTTGCAGCAAGCTGGGGAGCCCGTGAGCTTGGCCGAGGCGGCTTTTGAGGTGTTTTTTGCCGAGCGCCAACGGGTGGATTTGTTTGACGATGCGCTGCCTGCGTTAGCGTTTTGGAGCCAGCGCATGCCGGTGGTGGCGTTGTCCAACGGCAACGCCGACGTGCACCGCGTGGGCATTGGCCAGCATTTTCACGCCAGCGTCAGCGCCCAGTCGCTGGGCGTGGCCAAGCCGGACTTGCGCATTTTTGCAGCCGGTGCGGCAGCAGCGGGCGTGCAGCCCCACGAGGTGCTGCACATTGGTGACGACGCACACGCCGACTGTGTGGGCGCTTTGGCCGCTGGCATGCAAGTGGCCTGGCTCAACCGCGAAGGCCACGAATGGACCCATGGCGACATTCGCCCACATTTGGACGTGCGAGACCTGCACGCGCTGTGCGCCAACTGGCCAGATTACCAACCCTGAGGAGACCGACATGACTTTGAAAATTTACGGCATAGGCCCATCGCGCGCTGCGCGTCCCATCTGGACGGCTTTGGAATTGGGTGTGCCGTTTGACCTCATTTCCACACCCTACGCGGCTGGCGCAACCCGCACGCCAGAGTTTTTGGCGATCAACCCGAATGGCCATATTCCAGTCCTGATCGATGAGCGTGCCGAAGGCGCCATCACCGTGTGGGAGAGCATGGCTTGCGCGCTCTACATCGCCCGAGTCCACGGCAAAGCCGACGGCCAAACGATTGCACCCGCCACGCCCCGCGAAGAAGCCGAGGCCTTGCGTTGGAGCTTTTGGACAGTGTCTGAGTTGGAGGCGGATGCGCTCACGGTGCTCATGCACCGCATGGCCATGCCCGAAGACCAGCGCAAGCCCGAGCTGGCGGATAAGGCCGAGAGCCTCCTGAAAGTGCCGCTCGCGGTGCTGGAGAAACACCTGCAAGCCCAGCGCGCCAAAGGCGAGGCTTATTTGGCCGCCAACCGTTTCACCGTGGCCGATGTGTGTGTGGCCAGCGTGGCCAGCTGGGTGCGCCCGGCGGCGGCACTGCTGGCCCAATACCCGGCGGTGTCGAGCTGGCTCAAAGTTTGTCTGGATCGGCCCGCGCAGGCGCAGGCCCGCGCGATGAAGTGATCAGAACCGCCCCAGCGCCTGCATCTTCCACGCCAGCCACAGCTTGCGCAGCGGCGTAAGCGCGATGCGCTGGTGCAGCACCTGAAAGCCCGAGGCTTCGATTTCGCGCAGCAAGGTGCGGTAGATGCTGGCCATCATGAGGCCGGGTTTTTGAGTGCGGCGGTCGGCCGCAGGCAGCAGGGCCAGGGCTTCGTCGTACAAAGCGTGGGCGCGGTCGGTCTGGAACTTCATCAGCGCAGTGAAGCGGTCTGAATAGTCGCGCTGCATCAGTTCGTTGGCTTTGACACCAAAACGTTGCTGCTCGTCCAGCGGCAGGTAGATGCGCCCGCGCATGGCGTCTTCGCCCACGTCACGGATGATGTTGGTCATCTGAAAAGCCAAGCCCAGCTTGTGGGCGTATTGCGTGGTGGCCTCGTCGGTCTGGCCAAAGATGCGGGCGGCGACCTCGCCCACCACGCCAGCCACCAGGTGGCAGTATGTCGTCAGGCCCACAAAGTCCAGGTAGCGGGTCTGGTTCAGGTCCATCTGACAGCCTTCGATCACAGCCATCAGGTGGCGGCTTTCGATGCCGAAGGTGGGGGCCAGTGGCATGAGGGCGTGCATGACCGGGTGGCTGGGCTGGCCCGCGTAGGCTTGATGCACTTCTTTTTGCCACCAAGCGAGTTTGGTGGCGGCCACACCGGGGTCTTTGATTTCGTCGACCACGTCGTCCACTTCGCGGCAAAAGGCATAGAACGCGGTGATGGCCGCACGCCGCTCGGGGGGCAAAAACAAAAAGGCGTAATAGAAACTGCTGCCCGAGGCGGCGGCTTTTTGCTGGACGTAGTCTTGCGGGCTCATGGGCTGGGATTCTCGCATTCAAAGCGCCAGATCACGGCAGGGGCTCGCCGGACAATTTGCGAAATTCTCTTTCCAGAGCGGCCGCAGACCCGAGGCCCAAGGCGATGCGCCACAGCAGGGCACGCACTTCGTGGCGCGGCATTTTGACGCGCTGGTTCAGGGCCGCAGGCCCGGCCTGGCGCAGCAGCGCCACGGTGCGCGCACCGATCAAGGCGGGCAAGGCGCTGGCCAGGCGCAGGCGCAGGGGCTTGAGCGCCAAGGCGTAGCGCATGCCATCGGCCAGTTGGGCTTGGGTGTGGTCCAGCCACTGCTTGTAGAGCGGGGCCAAGGCGTGCAGGGTGTCTGTATGTGGGGTTTGGGCCGCTTGCGCCAGCATGTCCGGGGTCAGGCCCGCCTGCGCCAAGATTTCCACAGGCCAGTAACAACGCCCGCCAGCCAGGTCGGCCCCGGCGTCTCGGATGATGTTCAGGCGCTGCAGGCCCATGCCGTACTGCCGTCCCATGCGCATCATTTCTTCTTGCGGCAGCCGGCTGTAGCCGGGCAAATGGCGGCCACACAACTCGGTCCAGAACTCGCCTACACAACCGGCCACCAGCCAGGTGTAGTCGGCCAGCTCGGCTTCGGTTTGCAAAGCGTGCAGGCCGGGGCCAAAGCGGGTCATGTCCAGCTGTTGGCCTTGTGTGATGTGGCCCAGCACCTGGCGCACGCTGGCCTGGTCGGCGGGGTGCAGGGTGTGCAAAAGCGGCAGGCATTGGGGCAGGGCCTGCATCAGGGCGCGTTCGTGCGGGTCGGTTTGTTGCCCGGCAAAGGCTTGGGTCAGGCGGCTGAGCGCGTGACTTTTTGGGGCCGAGGTGCTCGGGGCGGCGATGGCCTCAGACATGAGGTCCAGCAAAACCTGACGCTCATCCAAGGGCAGGGCGGTCGTGTCGGCCACGGTGTCGGTGGCACGGGCCAGCAGGTAGCCGATGGCCACCGGGGCTTGCAAGGCTTGGGGCAAGAGGCGGATGGACAGGTCGAACGAGCGAGAAACATGGCGCAGCAGCTGGCGCTGGGCCGCACTCAGGCCCGGGCGCGTTGGGGCTGGCTGAAATGGGGGGGGCTTGATCATGGTCAATCCCTATTGTCGCTTGACAGGTCGGGTCGGTTTGAATAGATTACTAACCAGTCAGTCATTATTATTTTCTGGATTTTCCATGCCCTCTTTGAAACCACTCGCCGCCCGGCGGGTTTTTTGTTTGTGCGCGCTTGCCGCTTTAGTGACTACTTTGGTGGCGTGTTCCAAGGTCGAAGCCCCGCTAGAGCCGCTGCGCTCGGTCAAGCTGATCACGGTGGCGGGCAGCGATCTGAACCTCGGTGGCGAGTACGCGGCCGAGGTGCGGGCGCGAGTGGAGACGCGCTTGGGCTTTCGGGTGGGGGGCAAGCTGGTGCAGCGTCCAGCCGAGCCGGGTCAACGCGTGGCCGCTGGCCAGTTGCTGGCCCTGGTGGATGCGCAGGATTTTCAGTTGGCCGCGCAAGCCGCCCAAGCCCAGGTGAGTGCCGCGCAAAGTCAACGCGATCTGGCCGCGGCCGAATTCAAGCGCTTTGAGGCGCTGAAAGTGCAAAACTTCATCAGCGGTGCTGAATTGGAGCGGCGCGAGGCCAGCCTGAAGGCGGCCGATGCGGCCCTGAACCAGGCCAAAGCGCAGGCGCAGGCTCAGGGCAATCAGACAGGCTACGCGCGTTTGACGGCCAGCCACGCGGGCGTGATCACCGCTGTGGAGGCTGAAGTGGGGCAGGTGGTGTCAGCCGGTCAGCCGGTGGTGCGACTGGCCCACGACGGTCCGCGCGATGCGGTGTTTGCCGTGTCCGAGTCGGCCATCATGGCGATACGTTTGGGGCAGAGCATGCAGGCTACGGTGCTGAGCACCGGTCAGATGGTGCAGGGCACGGTGCGCGAAATGGCGGCCAGTGCCGACCCGGTCACGCGCACTTATGCGGTCAAGCTGGCGCTGGCGCCGGGTGTGGGCGGGGCCTTGCCTTTGGGGGCCACTTTGAATGTGCGTGCGCCCGGCTTGTCCAGTGCGGTGGCATCGGCCATCAAGCTGCCCACCAGCGCTTTGCGCCAAGAGGGGCAGGGCACAGCGGTTTGGGTACTGGATGAAGCCAGCATGACGGTCAACAGCCAAGCGGTGCAGTTGGGGCCGGTCGATGGCAACGAGGTGGTGGTGAGCTCGGGACTCAAGCCTGGGCAAAAAGTGGTCAGCGCCGGGGTGCATGTGTTGTCGCCCGGTCAGAAGGTGACGGTGTACGGTGCTCCGCCTTCACTTGCGTCCTCACCCGCGCCTGCACCTGCTGCTTCGGCTTCTGCCCCACGGTGATTCCATGAGCAGTACCGACAACACCCGATTCAACCTCTCGCGCTGGGCGCTGGAGCACCGGGCCCTGACCCGCTACCTGATGGTGGTACTGATGGTGCTGGGCATGGCGTCTTACTTTCAGCTGGGCCAAGACGAAGACCCGCCCTTCACTTTCCGCGCCATGGTGGTGCGGGCTTATTGGCCTGGCGCCACGGCCGAGCAAGTGGCCGAGCAGGTGACCGACAAGATCGAGCGCACCCTGCAAGAGGTGCCTTTTGCCGACAAGATCCGCAGCTATTCCAAGCCGGGTGAGGC
>JAKFXJ010000186.1 GCA_021731425.1 Limnohabitans sp.
TTGTTGCGCAAGCAACTCGAAGCCATGCCCGACGGAGGCGTGTTCGCCATGTCCATCCCCTTGGCCCCCTACCGCTGCCCTCCCGGCCCTTACGAGCGTGCTTGCCAGGTGGCCGAGTACTTCAGCAAAGCCAAGCCCAAGAGCAAGGTGCTGATTTTGGACGCCAACGACGACGTGACCTCCAAAGGTCCGCTGTTCAAAAAAGCCTGGTCCGAGCGTTACAAGGGCATCGTCGAGTACCGCGGCAAGCACCGCGTGACCGATGTGGATGCCGCCACCAACACTTTGAAGTTCGAATTCAACGACGACATCAAGGCCAGCGTGCTCAACGTCATCCCCAACATGCGTGCCGGAGACATCGCCGTCAACGCAGGTTTGGCCACTGCCAACAAGCGCTGGTGCGAAGTGGACTTCCTCACCTTCGAATCCAAAGCCGCCAAAAACGTGCACGTTTTGGGTGACTCGATCCAGATCGCACCGGGCATGCCCAAGTCGGGCCACATGGCCAACCAGCACGGCAAAACCTGCGCCGCCGCTGTGGTGGCCTTGTTGATGGGCAAAGAGGTCAACCCTATGCCGATCTACAACAACACCTGCTACAGCTATGTCAGCAGCAAAGACGTGGTCCACGTCGCCAGCGTGCACAAGTACGACGCCGAGAAGAAAACCATGCTGACCGTGCCCGGCTCGGGCGGCGTGTCCAGCGCGGCCAATGAACTCGAAGGTGTGTACGCCTGGTCTTGGGCGCAAAACATCTGGGCCGACACACTGGCTTGATGCACCCCGAGCGTGGCTGTTGCCACGCCACAAAAAAACGCCGCAGTCCTGGGGACTGGCGGCGTTTTTTTTATGCCCGTTCAGCGCGGCATGGCCAACGCTCAACAAGCATTCAGATTTGCCAGCCCATGCTGCGGTGAATGCGCCAAGACAGGCCCGCACCCAACCAGATGGCGATCAGGGTCAGCCAGGCCGTGAGCGAGAACACCGAGCCCCCAGTCATGCCCGCGCCCACCGTGCAGCCGCCCGCCAACACCGCGCCAAAACCCATGAGCACTGCACCTGTGAGGTAATGGCCCAGTTTGTTCTCGGTCTTGAAGCCCTCGAACTTGAAGTCACCACCGACCAGAGCACCCAACAAAGAGCCCACAAAAGTGGCGGGCAGCAATCCGGCATCAAAGCCCAAGCTGGGCGATGAGGCGCTGGACAACACCCGCATCAACATCTCGGCCGATGCGCTGCTGAAGCTCAGGCCCTGAATCTGCACTGCCTCAAACGACTGCGAGGCGATGGCCTGCGTCAGGCCCCAGCCCAGAGCAATGCTCAGGCCCACGACGATGGCCCCCAGCGCCAAGCCCCAGCGACGCTGGTGCGTCTTGAAGAAAAAGTAAAACCCAGTGCACAAAGCCAGCAGCGCCAGCACCAGTCCGCCCGTGGGGCCGATGCCTGTGAGCTGCAACACATCACGCCCAGGGCCGCCGTCGATAGGCCACCAACCGGCCAAGGCCTGGCGGGCAGGTGCCAGCCAACCGGCAATGCTGGCCTGCACCGTGACGGCAAACACCAAGCCTGCGAGCAGGGCGCGCAAATTGCCATTGGCCGACAAAATCAGCAAACGGCTGGCGCAGCCGCGCGTCAAAATCATGCCCGCACCAAACAGCAAGCCGCCCAGCACCGCACCCGATAAAGTACCTGTTGCGCCAATGTAGCGGGCATCTGAAGGCTTGAGTCCGCCCGCCCAGACCAGCGCCTGAACACCTACCAGTGCCGCCCCAAAAGCCAGCCACCACACGCTGAAACGGTCACCGGTTTGGCCTTCGCAACACTCCACCACAGCCGCACGGGCACAAAACCGGGTGCGCTGCGCGGCCAGGCCAAAGATGAAGCC
This sequence comes from Limnohabitans sp., assembly GCA_021731425.1. Taxonomy (GTDB): domain Bacteria; phylum Pseudomonadota; class Gammaproteobacteria; order Burkholderiales; family Burkholderiaceae_C; genus Limnohabitans_A. The sequence goes on from JAKFXJ010000186.1 coordinate 1,886, forward strand.
CACCAATGCACCGGCCATGGCCAGTACATTCGAGTCTCCCCAGGTTTCGAGCAAGCTTGCGAGATTCACGGATTTCTCCAATAATTCATTGGTTTCTTATATTCAAAATGCGACTTTGGCGTTATGTCAGCCCGCTGCGCAAAACCCGATATTGTCCACGGTCTGCAATTCATGGCTTCCAACCCGACTATGTTTTCCTTGTTAGATATACGCCGTCGTGACTGGCTTTTACGGGTGGGGGTATCGCTTGCGGCCACGCCCGTTTGGGCCCAATCGGGCCGAGATGCCACCTTACCCGCTGCCCAATCGCTCCCCGACGAACTGGCCCGAGCACTCAAAAACAAGCAGCCCTTGATCGTCATGGTCAGTCTGGACGGTTGTGTGTTTTGCCGCCAGGCACGGCAAAGTCACCTCTCGCCCATGGCGCGTGCAGGCACCGCCATCGTGCAGGTCGACATGCGCAACAACCAGCCTGTGCTCGACTTTGCGGGCAGACTCACCACGCACGATGAACTGACCCGGCGGTGGAAAGTCTCCATCACGCCCACCCTGCTGTTTTTTGGGCCCGGCGGCAAAGAGGTGGCTGAACGCATGGAAGGTGCGTACCAGCCCGATTTTTACGGTCCCTACCTCGAAGACCGCATGGTGCAAGGGCGCAAAGTCCTTTAAAGCCAGACCCCGCGTCAGTTGCGGGCACGTTGGACATGCTAAATTCAAAACATGATCCCCATCAAGATTGACTCGGCCTGGAAAGGCACCTCGGACTGCCGCAACTGCGGCATCCGCGACATGGTGCTCTTTGCCGACCTGAACGAACAGGACTTTGGCGAAATCCACACCCCCATCGACGACATGGTGTTCGCGCCCGACACGGCGCTGTACACGGAAGGTCAATCGGCGGTGGGCGTTTTCACGCTGCGCAAAGGCATGGTCAAGCTGGTGCGGGCCACCGCCGACGGCCGCGAACGGATCGTGCGTGTGCTGCGCCCCGGCGACGTGATCGGCCTCGAAGCCCTGGCCACCGCCCGCTACGACAGCGAGGCCATTGCCCTGGTCGAAGCCCAGGTCTGCCGCATCCCTCTGTCGGTGTTGCACCACCTGTCGTCCAACTCGCCACGCCTGCACAAACGCCTGATGCAAAAGTGGCAGGGCGCCCTGAAAGACGCCGACGACTGGCTGGCTGATTTGAACTTCGGCTCTGCCCGCCAACGCGTGGCCGCCCTGGCCCTGAAAATGCGCGACCCCGACCAACCAGACTTCACTTCATTTTTTGCGCGAGATGACATGGGCGCCATGCTCGACATCAAACTCGAAACCGTCAGCCGGGAAATCAGCAGCCTGGTGCGTGACGGCGCCTTAAAGCCCTGCGACAAACAGGGCAGGCGTTATGAAATCACTAACGAGGTGTTGTTGCAGCGCCAGTGATTGAAGGCAAGGCAGCTGCTTAAAACTCGTCTTTCACACTGGTCAGGCCCAAGGCGTCCCAGTCCAGCATGCCGCCGCGGTAGTAATAAATTTTGTTGGCCGGGAAACCATCGCGCGTCATGGCTTTGATGGCCATGGGGCTTTGGGGGCAGACGGGGCCGTTGCAAAAGGCGTAGACCTTTTTGGCCGATGCGCAATCCCACTGGCTGCCATTTTTCTTGCAGCCCAACTCGTTCATGCGGGCCGCCACTTCGGTGTAGGGGATGCCGACCGAGCCGGGAATCGTGCCTTTGACGCGGTCGTTGGTGTCACGCATGTCCAGCACGATGGCGTTGCGGTCGCTCAGTGCTTCCAAGATTTCGATTTCACCCACGGGGTGCACGCCTGGCACAGGAATCAAAGGCTGCAGGTTGCCGCCGTTTTTCGCACACGGGGTCATGGTGCGTGTGATGGTGACGGGGCCCTTGGCGGTTTGAACCACGACCGATTTTTGGGTGTCAATGATGTTCAAAGGCGTGCCCACGGCGATGGTGGCAGCTTGACTAAAGGCCAGTCCCGAGAGGCTCATGCCCAAAATCCAGGCTGCGATGTTCTTCATGTGTTGTCTCGGATCTGTTGACAAAAAAGGGCCTGTGGCCCAGCTTGACCAAGATTCTAGAAACGCACGACACAAATCAATTGATGCAAATCAATCGTGCAAACATCATGAGATGACTTGAGCTTGCAACGATGCGGACTTTTGGGGTGAGCGATTTTCTGCTATGAGGTGTGCGCTGGTGGTTTGCGCCTGCACGTCCTCAGGACTTGGGCCAGTGCATACCAAAACGCTGGGCCAGGTGGCTTTCGGCTTCCTCGAGCATGAAGTAGCGAAACGCCTCGGCTGCAGGCGAGAGCATTTTGGATTGGGTGTGCACCACGTTCCATGAGCGCACCACGGGCGCACCTTCCACATCGAGCATGCAGATTAGCTTGTGTTCCAGCTCCAGGCCAATGGTGTGCAGCGACAAAAAGCCCAGGCCCAGTCCCGCCATCACAGCTTGCTTGATGATTTCGTTGCTGTGCAGCTCGATTTTCATGCGCGGCTCGACGTGTGTGTCTTCAAAAAACTTTTCCATGGCGGCGCGGGTGCCTGCGCCTTTTTCGCGCACGATGAAGTCGAAGGGTCGCAGGTCTTCCACGCGCAGGTGGTCGCGATGTGCCAGAGGGTGGTCCACGGCTGAGACAAACACATGCGGGTGCGCCGCAAAGGGCTCGGCCCGGGTTTGCAGCTCTTTGGGGGGGCGGCCCATCACGGCAATGTCGACCTCGCTGTTTTGCAGCATGCCGACCAGTTGGTCGCGGTTGCCGATGGAGATCTGAATGTCCACACCCGGGTGCAATGTGCGAAATTCGGCCAGCAAGCGCATCAAAAAATACTTGGCGGTGCTGACAAAACCGATGGTCAGGACGCCTGTTTCAGCCCGCTGCAAACGGGCTGCAGCGTCTTCGGCGTCTTTCACGGTGGCCAAAATTTTGCGGGCATAAACCAGCATGTACTCGCCCGTGGTGGTCAGGCTCACTTGTTTGCCTTTGCGGTCAAACAGGGGCATGCCCACATGGCCTTCGAGTTCCTTGACCTGCATGGTCACGGCGGGCGGTGTCAGGTGCAGGTTTTCGGCGGCACGCACAAAGCTTAGGTGTCGAGCCACCTCGTTGAACACGCGAAGTTGGCGGAAGGTGGCGTTTTTCATCGGGCAGGTCCTGGATCAAGCGGGGCAGGGTAGGTGTAAATTATGGACGGTGCTCAAACAACCAGGCTTTGAAAGCCAGGGCCGCAGGTGACTGGCGCTTGCCTTGGGGGTAGACCAGGTGCCAGCGCCGGATGAGGGGGAAGCCCATGACGTCGAGCTGAACCAGTTCGCCCAAAGCCAATTCGGCGTCAAGAGTGGAGGCCGACAACACGGCCAGCCCCAGGCCGCCAGAGACGGTTTTTTTGATCGCTTCGTTGCTGCCCAGCTCTAAGCGGTTGATGGGCTTGACGCCGTGTTTACTGAAAAACCGTTCCATGGTCAAGCGCGTGCCCGAACCGGGCTCGCGCATGATGAACGGCTCGTGGCGCAGCCGCTCCGGGCGGATGCGGCGTTTGCCCGCCAGCGCGTGGGTGGGCGGTCCCACCATGACCAAGGGGTTGTCGGCAAAGGCTTCACAAAACACGTCCATGTGCTCGGGGGGTTGGCCCATGATGTAGAGGTCGTCCTGGTTTTGCGACAGACGCTGGAGCAGGTTTTCGCGGTTGCCCACCACCATGGCCACGTCGATACCGGGGTGTGCTGCGCAAAAGCCGCCCAGCAGTTTGGGCACGGTGTACTTCACGGTGGTGAGGATGGCAATTTTCAGGCTGCCGCGCTCAACACCTTGCAGCGCGGCCAGGTCATCGCTGAGCAGGTCCATGCGCCGTGCGATGTCCTGGCAAGCCTCGGCCAGGATCTTGCCTGCGGCCGTCAGAAAAATCTTTTTGCCCAGTTGCTCAAACAAGGGTTGCCCCACGGTTTCAGCCAGTTGCTTGACCTGCAACGACAAAGTTGGGGGCGAGAGGTGCAAAGCCTCTGCGGCGCGGGCAAAGCTGTTGTGTTCGGCCACGGCCTGAAAAATCCGCAGCTGGTGCAAGGTGGCGTGTCTCAGGTTCATTGTTTTATTAAAGTAAATGATGATGGTCTAAACATTTTACTTTTACTTATTGTCAGTTTGTCTAAAAATTCGCATCAGTTCAGAGCACCACGGTCCCTCTTGCCCCAAGCAAAGCCTCGGTCACTTTGGGCCCATCCGCCAGACATTCAACTTTCATCAGGAGCACAACGCATGGCCACCAAAACCTACAACGCCGGTGTCAAGGAATACCGCAGCACTTACTGGGAACCCCATTACACGCCCAAGGACACCGACATCCTGGCCTGTTTCAAGATCACGCCCCAAGCCGGCGTGGACCGCGAGGAACTGGCCGCTGCGGTGGCCGCCGAATCCTCGACCGGCACTTGGACCACGGTGTGGACCGACTTGCTCACCGACCTGGACTACTACAAAGGCCGCGCCTACGCCATCGAAGACGTGCCCGGTGACGACACCTGCTTTTACGCTTTTGTCGCCTACCCCATCGACCTGTTCGAAGAGGGCTCGGTGGTGAACGTGTTGACCTCCTTGGTTGGCAACGTGTTCGGCTTCAAGGCTTTGCGTGCATTGCGTCTGGAAGACATCCGCTTCCCCATCGCCTACGTCAAGACCTGCGGCGGCCCGCCCCACGGCATCCAGGTCGAGCGCGACATCATGAACAAATACGGTCGCCCCCTCTTGGGTTGCACCATCAAGCCCAAGCTGGGTCTGTCCGGCAAGAACTACGGCCGCGCTGTGTACGAATGCCTGCGCGGTGGTTTGGACTTCACCAAAGACGACGAGAACGTCAACTCACAGCCCTTCATGCGGTGGCGTCAGCGCTTTGACTTCGTGCAAGAAGCCATTGAAAAAGCCGAGCGCGAAACCGGTGAGCGCAAAGGCCACTACCTCAACGTGACCGCGCCCACTCCGGAAGAGATGTACAAGCGCGCCGAGTACGCGAAAGAAATCGGCTCGCCGATCATCATGCACGACTACCTCACTGGGGGTCTGACCGCCAACACCGGCTTGGCCAATTGGTGCCGCGACAACGGCATGCTGCTGCACATCCACCGCGCCATGCACGCCGTGCTCGACCGCAACCCGCACCACGGCATCCACTTCCGTGTGCTGACCAAGGTGCTGCGCCTGTCGGGTGGTGACCACCTGCACTCCGGCACCGTGGTGGGCAAGCTCGAAGGCGACCGTGCCTCCACCTTGGGCTGGATCGACATCATGCGCGACGACTTCATCAAAGAAGACCGCAGCCGCGGCATCTTCTTCGACCAAGACTTCGGATCCATGCCCGGCGTCTTGCCTGTGGCCTCTGGGGGTATCCACGTCTGGCACATGCCCGCACTGGTCAACATCTTTGGTGACGACTCGGTCTTGCAGTTTGGCGGTGGCACTTTGGGTCACCCTTGGGGCAACGCCGCCGGTGCTGCCGCCAACCGTGTGGCCTTGGAAGCTTGCGTCAAAGCACGCAACGAAGGCGTGGCCGTTGAAAAAGAAGGTAAGGCTGTGCTCAGCGAAGCCGCCAAGCACTCGCCCGAACTCAAGATCGCCATGGAAACCTGGAAAGAGATCAAGTTCGAATTCGACACCGTCGACAAGCTCGACATTGCCCACAAGTAATCCCCGACACACATTCAAGGACACACACCATGAGCATGCAAGACTACAACTCCCGCTTGTCCGATCCGGCCAGCCGCAAGTTCGAGACCTTCTCGTACCTGCCCGCGATGACCAAGGAAGAGATCCGCAAACAAGTGGAATACCTGGTCAAAAAAGGCCTCAACCCCGCCATTGAACACACCGAACCCCAGTACCTGATGGACTCTTACTGGTACATGTGGAAGCTGCCCATGTTCGGTGAAACCGATGTGGACAAGGTGCTGGCCGAATGCGAAGCCTGCCGCCAAGCCAACCCGGACAACCACATCCGTTTGATCGGCTACAACAACTTCACGCAGTCGCAAGGCGCGTCGATGGTGATCTTCCGCGGAAAAACCGTGTAAGTTCCCCTTTGGAGCCTGCACCGCCATCCGTGGTGCAGGGTTCAATGTCAAGGCGCCGCTGAAAGAAGAGCGCCTTGCCATTGAATGGTACCGGGCACTGTCAGCCCTGAGCTGTGGAGAACAACATGAGCGAAGCATTGGACGCCTACCGCGTCGCCCAAGAACCTTATTACCGCCCCGTGGCCGACGAGATCGAGCTGTTCGAAGCCGCCTACTCGGTGCGCATGCCCATGATGCTCAAAGGCCCCACCGGCTGCGGCAAAACCCGCTTTGTCGAGCACATGGCCTGGAAGCTGAACAAGCCGCTGATTACCGTGGCCTGCAACGAGGACATGACCGCCAGCGACCTGGTGGGCCGATTCTTGTTGGATGCCAACGGCACCCGCTGGCAAGACGGCCCTTTGGCTGTGGCCGCCCGCCGTGGTGCGATTTGTTACCTCGATGAGGTCGTCGAGGCGCGTCAAGACACCACCGTCGTCATCCACCCCTTGACCGACAACCGCCGTGTTTTGCCCTTGGAGAAAAAGGGTGAGTTGGTGCAAGCGCACCCCGATTTTCAGATCGTCATCTCGTATAACCCGGGCTACCAAAGCCTGATGAAAGACCTCAAGCAGTCGACCAAACAACGTTTTGGTGCGCTGGACTTCAACTACCCAGAACACGACATCGAGACCGAAATCGTCGCGCACGAAACTGGCGTCAGTACCGACGTGGCCGCCAAGTTGGTGGGCATTGCCGAGCGTGCGCGCAACCTCAAAGGCCATGGTCTGGACGAAGGTATTTCCACCCGCATGTTGATCTACGCGGGCAGCCTGATCGCCCAAGGCGTGGCCGCACAAGCCGCTTGCCGTGTGGCCTTGGTGCGCCCAATCACCGACGACCCAGACATGCGCGACGCTTTGGACGCCGCGGTTTCCACTTTCTTCTGACGTAGGCACCCTTATGTCGGTGCAGCTTCAAGACCACGCCGAGTGGGTCGAGCAACTCGACCCGTCCTCGGTGGACTTGCTCACACACACCTGGCCCGAGGCCACCAAGGTGTTTTCTGCCCGTGGGCTCGACAACTACGTCAAGGGCGCTGCGGCCTTGCGCGGTTTGGGCCGTGGCCATGAGTTGGTCAACGCTTGGATCGATGGCGCACCGCAAGTGGCCAAAGAAATTGGCGAGGATGTGGTCGGCGAATTGGCCACCACCGCCTTGGTTTTGGCGTCCAAAACTTCGGGTGCGGTGATCGAGTTGGTGCTGGCCACCGCACCGACCGCGGCCAAGCGATTGGCCGACGCGGCGCTGTTCATGCAGTACCTGCAGTTTCTCAATACTTTGGTGGCGCAAGCCCCGCGCGGTTTACGGCCCATGTTGGGGCAACTCGATGCGCTGTTTGCCCAGCTGACCTTGGGGGGCTTGCGTCGCTGGGCGACTTGGGGCGCACAAGCCCACCGCACGGAGTACGAGGCTCAGATCGCTTATTTCGGTTTGCAGTCCAAAGAGTCTTTGGCCATGCTGCAACAAGAGCGCAAAGGCACCTTGTTGGTCGATGTGCAGCGGCGCATCAACATGTACCTGCGTGCCTTGTGGGGCCGCGACTTTTTCATGCGCCCCACCGCCGGTGACTTCGAAAATCGGGAAGGCTTGCGCCCCTTCATCGAGGACTATTTCATCCACTTGCCCGACGCCTTGGACGCCGTGCAGGGCAACGATGGCCTGGTGGACGCCACCCAGCTCTACCGCGCGGCTTGCGCCCACGCCGCGGCCCATGTGGTGTTCACACGCCAAGCCATCTCGGCCGAATCGCTCAACCCGTGGCAGATGGCTATGGTGGCCTTGGCCGAAGACGCCCGGGTGGAAGCCTTGGCGGTGGCGCGCTTTCCCGGCATGCGGCCTTTGTGGGCGCAGTTGCACACCACCCCCGCCACACAGCAAGCCACAGCAGGCGATTGGTTGGCCCGCATGGCGCGGGCGTGGATCGACCCCACGTATGAAGACAATCACCCTTGGATTGCCCAAGGCCGTGCCTTGATGGCCGAAGCCATGCCACGCCTGCTGGCACAGCCCCACGATAACAGCGAATCGTGGGCCATGGGTGTGCAGTTGGCACACAGCTACCGCGAGCTCACCCAAGGCCCTGCCTTCGC
>JAKFXJ010000157.1 GCA_021731425.1 Limnohabitans sp.
AGCCATTGAATCGGTCAAGGCCCGCGACGGCATCATCAACGTGGCGCTGGAAACCCGCCGCCTGCAACTGGCCATCGACACCGTGATCAACAGCCCATCGGCCCGCGCCGAAGGCTTCGGCCAGATCAACGGCCCGCGCATGACGCTGATGGCTTCGCAAGTGTCGGACGCCTTCAACACCAAAACCCGCGTCAAGTCCGAAGACATCTGGAACGGCTCGTTCTTGCCCACCGCCAAAGAACTGGACATCCTGCCCAAGGGCAAGAAGTAATCCAGCGCCAGCTTCGGGGCATGCCGCCCCAGCGTTCTGAGCCCACCCCCACCCTGCACGGGTCGGTGGGCTTTTACAGGGCGTAGCGTGTATACACTTTCGAACACCATTTTCGAGCTCTCACCATGACCCAAGAATCATTCGTTGATTTCCAGAATGTCTGGCTGGCCTACAACGACGAGTTGCTGGCGCAAAACCACTTTGCTGTCGAAGACATCAACCTGCAGGTCAAGCAAGGCGAGTTCATCGCCATCGTCGGCCCATCGGGCTGCGGCAAGTCCACCTTCATGAAGCTGACCACCGGCCTGAAGATGCCCAGCAAAGGCCGCATCCTGGTCGACGGCCAGCCGGTGACCGGTCCGCTCAAGATCAGTGGCATGGCGTTTCAGGCCTCGTCGCTCTTGCCGTGGCGCACCACGCTCGACAACGTGCTGCTGCCCCTCGAAATCGTGGAGCCCTACCGCTCCAACTTCAAGCAAAAACGCGAAGAGTACGCAGAACGCGCCCGCAAGCTGCTCAACACCGTCGGCTTGGGTGGCTACGAAGACAAGTTCCCTTGGCAATTGTCAGGCGGCATGCAGCAACGCGCCAGCATTTGCCGCGCTTTGATTCACGAGCCCAAGATGCTGCTGCTGGACGAGCCCTTTGGTGCGCTCGACGCTTTCACGCGTGAAGAACTCTGGTGCATCTTGCGCGACTTGTGGACCGAGCAAAAGTTCAACGTGATTTTGGTCACACACGACCTGCGCGAGTCGGTGTTTTTGGCCGACACGGTGTACGTGATGAGCAAGAGCCCTGGCCGCTTTGTGGTGAAACGCGAGATCGACCTGCCGCGCCCACGCGATCTGGAGATCACCTACACACCCGAATTCACCAACATCGTGCACGAGCTGCGCGGCCACATCGGTGCCATGCGCAAGACCGGTACAGCCATCAACCAATGAGCGGGAGCCCCACATGAACAAGAAATCCCTCGAAAGCTGGTCCCCCTGGATCTTGCTGGTGCTGAGCATCCTGGTTTGGGAAGGCCTGTGCCGCGCCTTCAACGTGTCGGAATTCGTTTTCCCCAGCCCTTCGCGCATCGCGCAGCAAACCATCGAATACCGCGACGTGATCGCTGGCCACGCCTGGCGCACCTATTGGGTGACCATGGTGGGCTTTGGCATCGCCATTGTGGTGGGCGTTTTGCTGGGCTTCATCATCGGCAGCTCGCGCCTGGCCTATGCCGCCGTGTACCCGCTCATGACCGCCTTCAACGCCCTGCCCAAAGCGGCCTTTGTGCCCATCTTGGTGGTGTGGTTTGGCATCGGCATCGGCCCCGCCATCCTCACGGCTTTCCTCATCAGCTTCTTCCCCATCATGGTGAACATCGCCACGGGCTTGGCCACGCTGGAGCCTGAGCTCGAAGACGTGCTGCGCGTGCTGGGCGCCAAGCGCTGGGACGTGCTGGTCAAAGTCGGCCTGCCCCGCTCCATGCCTTACTTCTACGGCTCGCTCAAAGTCGCGATCACGCTGGCCTTTGTGGGCACCACGGTGTCTGAGATGACGGCGTCGAACGAAGGCATTGGCTACCTGCTGATCTCTGCCGGTTCGGCCATGCAAATGGGCTTGGCGTTTTCTGGCTTGGTGGTCGTGGGCGCGATGGCCATGGCCATGTACGAACTGTTCAGCGCCATCGAAAAGCGCACCACCGGCTGGGCACACCGCGGCTCGCAGGGCGAGTAAAGCGCTTACTGTTGTGCGTGTGACGCCGTCGGCCAACCCAAGGAAGTTGACCCAATGACTTGGCTGGCCCGACTCGATTTGGACTACACGCTCGAAGCCGAGCGCAGCGTGGCCCGCTACCTGCACCAGGGCCCGCTGCGCATCTTGCAAAGCCTCTACCCCGAAGGCGATGCGGTCTGCCACAACGTGCTGGTGCACCCACCCAGCGGCCTGGTGGGCGGCGACACCCTCGACATGCAGGTCACCGTGGGCGCAGGCGCCCACGGCTTGGTCACCACGCCTGGGGCCACGCGTTTTTACCGGTCTGAAGCGGGCCTGGCCACGCAGCAAGTGCATGCGCGTGTGGAATCGGGTGCGCGGCTCGAATGGCTGCCCTTGGAGGCGATTGCTTACAACGGCTGTGATGGCCTCAACCGCGCGGTGTTCGACTTGGCACCCGGGGCCGAAATGATGACCTGGGACATCACCGCGCTGGGCCTGCCTGCGGCCGACATGCCTTTTGTGCAAGGCACCTTCCGGCAACACTTGGAAATTCCCGGCGTGTGGCTGGAACGTGGCACCCTGAACTCTGAGGACACCCGCCTGATGGACAGCCCGCTGGGCTTGGCAGGCCAGCGCTGCATGGCCACGCTGGTGTTTGCTGCGGGCAGCGCCATGGCCGATGAGCGCATTGAACGGGCTCTGGCTTGTGCCCGCGAACTGCTCGAAGCGTCGGAACTGCGCCTCACGGCAGGGGCAACCTCACCACACAAACAGGTCATCGTGCTGCGGGTACTGGCACCGGTGACCGAGCCTGCGATGCAGTTGCTCAGGAAAGTATGGGCGGCTTGGCGGCATGAGATGTGGGCTTTGCCAGGGGCTGTGCCTCGGCTGTGGAACATATGAAGTCTGAGATTCTTGGACCCAAACCTCATTGCATCCAACTTTCAGCAGACACAGGCGCACGGCCCAAGGCCTAGATCCATCAGAGAGTGATCTGGATCACGGTTAGGCGCTGAGCATCATGCTCAGATGCGGATGATGTTTGTTTTTTCATGAACTCCGCTGGGCATTGGATGGGTTTGCTGACCGCCCTGGGGGTGGGTTTGCTGATCGGTGTTGTTCGCGAGCGGCGACACCAACCCGGTAGAACCAAGGCTGGCACGCGAACGCACACGCTGGTGGCGATGCTCGGCTATGCGAGCTGGAGTTTGGGCACTTGGCCATTTGTGGCCACGGTCTTGGTGATCGGTGCGCTGGTGATCGGTGGCTATCAGGCCACCGCCCAAAGCGATCCCGGCCAGACCGGCGAGGTGGCCTTGCTGGTGACCTTGATGCTGTCGGCGCTGGCGCAGCAAAACCCGAGCTTGTCTGCCGCTCTGGGCGTACTGGCTGCTGCACTGCTGCATGCCAAACAAGCTTCGCAGCGCATCAGCCGTGTGTTGATCACCGATCAAGAGTTGCAGGACGCCCTAATCTTGGCTGCCGCAGCTCTGGTGGTGATGCCCTTGCTGTCAGACCAAGCGATGGACCCCTGGGGCGTGCTGCAACCCATCACGCTTTGGCGCATCGTGGTGTTGGTCATGGCGGTCGGCATGCTGGGCCATGCCGCACAGCGGGCGCTGGGTGGTCGTTGGGGCATGCCACTGGCGGCATTCTTTTCGGGTTTTGTATCCTCCACCGCTGTGGTCGTCAGTACAGGCCAGCGCGTGCGGGCTGGGCAAAGTGCCCCACTGCCCGCAGCGGCTTGCGCCATGCTCGCCAATCTGGCGTCGTTGACGCTGTTTGCCGGGGTGCTGGGAGCCGCATCACCGACGCTGCTGGTGGCCATGCGCTGGCCACTGGTCTTGGCGGGCCTGGGCTTGCTTCTGGTGGTGGTGCTCGCCTGGCGTCGCATCGAAGGGGATGGGGCCGAGACGCCAACAGGGCGCGCCTTCAAGCTCACCCATGCCCTGGGTATGGCCACCATCATTGCCTTGATGTCCTTGCTCGCCGCTTGGCTTCAAAACGTTTTTGGCGATGTGGGTGTGCTGGTGGCAGCCCTGTGTGTGGCATGGGTAGAAGTGCATGCCGCCGCCGCCAGCATTGCGCAACTGATTCAGTCAGGCGGCATGACGCCTGAGTGGGCGCATTGGGCATTGGTGACCGTTCTGGCCTCCAGCGCAGTGGCCAAAACCGCCTTGGCGATGGCCAGCGGCGGGATTCGCTGCGGCCTGACCGTAGGACTGGGGTTCGTGGCCATGGTGGCGGGCGGTGCGGTGGGGGTGTTGTGGTTTGTCTGAAGGGGCCTTGCTGGATGAAAGTCTGCTTGAGGCTGGAAGCGGACATCCCTAGGCTGAGTCTGATGTTTTGCTACTTCCATAACCGGTCGTTAGCTATGCAGTGCATCCAGTGACCGGTCTAAAGCCCACAGCAGTCACAACTCAAAAGACAGCTTGAAATCGCTCCTGGGAACGACTGCTTATGGCCTGGGTCATGGGGTGCTTTCGACCCATAGCGGTCAACCGATTAAATAGCACTAATAGATCAATTGAGTGCTAGCAGACATCGGCTTACACCGAAGCACGCATGCATGGTGCCGGTCAAAAATGTCCTAGATCATCCCTTGTCTCAAAGCATTTAGCTTGGAAAAATTGGTTCGTCGTTAGATTTTTTCTCCCCCTTATGCAGTTGCCAAGAGTATGTACTTTGAACAATTGCAGAGTTCACTTTGCCCCTTCTACTGGCGGCGTAGCACTGAATGACCATCCAATCTTTTCAAGGCAATGTTGATTTGTCAGATGGCAGGGAAAACCACTACTTGAATGAATTAAAAGGTGTATACAATTTTTTATGCAAATCATCCCACTTCTTGGAGCATTCATGACACACCACGAACTCGATTCCACCCGTCGCCATTTTGTCCAGACCTTGGGCACAGCTGCTGGTGTTGCGGCTTTTCCTGTACTTGCCCAAACATCTGAAGTCAAGGTGGGGTTTTTGCTCCCATTGACCGGCTCCTTTGCTGAGTCTGGTCAACTGATCAAAATGGCCGTAGAAATGGCCATTGAAGAGATCAATGCATCCGGAGGCATCAAATCGCTCAAAGGTGCCAAATTGGTAGGCGTTTTCGGCAACTCAACGAGCGTAGATGAGGCCAACACTGAGACCAATAGGATGATTTCCCGTGACAAGGTTTCTGCGATTGTTGGCGCCTACTCTTCAGGTGCCACCATCTCCAGTACCGTGATTGCTGAGCGCAATAAAGTGCCCTACTTGGTGCCTAACGCGCTGGCCGATGAAATCACGGCCCGCGGCTTAAAGTTTGTCTTCAAAACCGTTCCACATTTTTCGCAATATGCGATTAACTCGGGCGAAATGGTGGCGCAACTCAGCGGAGGCCAAGCCAAGACATGTGCACTGGTACGCGAAAACAACTTCTTTGGCAACGTGGTTTCGCGGGAGTTCAACAAACATATTGGCAGCTACAACCTCAAATTACTCAAGGACAACGTCTTTCCCACCAATCCAACTACTTTTGAAGACGTGATCCTATCGCTCAAGCGCGACAATCCCGACGTGGTGTTTGCTTCCGGTGAGCCCTCTTCTATTACGCTTCTCTTCAAGCAACTGGCAGAACTCAAATACTGGCCCAAGATGGGCTGGGTGGGCTTGGGCGGTGGTTATACCAACCCTACTACATGGTCGAATCTTGGTAAGCAGGGAGATGGGGTTATTGTGATCAATGATTGGTTCCCCGACATCAAGTTGCCTGGAGCCAAAGAGGTGAATGAACGCTTCAAGAAGCGCTCGAACGGTAAGGACATGCTGGGTAATGCCAACACCACCTATGCTGGTGTGCACATCTTGCGCGCGGCAATCGAGAAGGCTGGATCTGCAGACGGTGTTGCCATCCGTGATGCGCTAGCGGGACTGGATTTGGTGATGGGTCCACAATCTTTCATGTACGAACGAGTTAAATTCGACAGCACTGGGTTTATGCCGCGCACAACATTGGTGGCTGCCCAGGTTACTGGAGGCCAGTCGAAGGTCATTTGGCCATCTGCCTACCAGACTACCAAAGCAGTCTGGCCTGTGACTCGCTGAGTTCACGTTTCCCTTTTTGTCTGACCCTAGGAGGTCTTGCTAAGGCAGGACCTCCTCACCCGGGCTTTATCCATGACTTTTGATGTAATTCTCCAGGCTGTGCTGCTGGGTTTGCTGCAAGGTGGTGTCTACGCACTAGTGGCCTGTGGATTGACGCTGATTTATGGCGTCATGAAGATTGTCAACTTTGCCCATGCTGAGTTCCTCACCTTAGGCATGTACCTTTCCATGGCAGCCTTCCAGATGGGGGCATCTCCCTATGTGGCTGCATTGCCAATTTTTGGTGTGGTGGCTGTCATGGGCGCAGGGATTCAGCGCGTGTTGATTCGACCGGCTTTACAGCACCCTCAAATCAATCAGATGCTTATCACGATTGGTCTTTCAACCATGATGATTGGTGCCATGCAACTCATATGGGGGCCTAATAATCAAGTTCTGAAGCTCGATTGGAGTGGAGAGGCGCTGGAGTTGGGGGGGGTGCGATTGACTTATGTACGACTCATCTCATTTGTTGCAGCAGCAGCGATTGCAGCCATGGCATGGTGGTTCCTGAAACACACCCGTACAGGAATGGCAATGCGGGCTGCCTCGCAAAATCCTCAGTCTGCTCGACTCATGGGAATTGAAGTGATGCGGGTGAACATGATCACCTTTGGAGTGGGGACTGGTCTGGCCGCCATGGCTGGGGTTTTAATAGCGCCTGCCTTTTTCGCGAATCCAACGTTCGGTACTGATTACTTCATACTCCCGGCCTTCGTGATCGTCGTTCTGGGCACCATGGGTAACTTTGCTGGAGCCCTGATCGGTGGCTTGATCATCGGTGTTGCTGAAGGCTTGGGGGGTCTGGTCTTTGGACCAGCATTGCGTCAGTTGGTAAGTCTGCTACTTTTTGTGGTGGTGCTGCTGTTTCTTCCGCGTGGCCTCTTCAAAGGCAAGGTTTCCTGAAGTAAGGATGATCACACCATGAGTAAATTTCTTTCTGAATGGAACAATTGGCAACTATTCGTTGCACTCAGTTTTGTGCTCATTTGCGCCATTGGTGGCAGTGCAGTCGAATCGGACTATTTCATCCAGGTGATGGTGTTAGCTGCCATTTACGCTGCCGTAGGAACTGCTTGGTCGATTGCAGGCGGCTTGTCGGGCTTGCTACTCTTGGGATACATCAGCTTTTTTGGGCTTGGGGCCTATGTAGACGGGGTGTTTTTTACCAAATTAGGTTTGAACCCTTGGATATGCATAGTCTTGGGATTTTTCTCGGCCGCGCTGCTGGCTTGGTTGATATCGTTGGTCACGCTACGCTTTGGTTTAGGCGAGGACTATTTTGCGATGTTTACAGTTGCACTGTCGCAAGTGCTCAAATACATTTTGCTCAACTGGGACTATGCAGGCGGTGCAACCGGGATTTATCTGACCGTAATTGAGGATAACTTTTGGACGTTAAGTTTTGTTGATCGCAAACCCTATCTGTACATTTCGTTGATCATGCTCGTGGGTGTAATTGTGATTAACTACAGCATTCAGCGCTCACGCTTGGGCTACTACCTTGCGGCTGTGCGAGAGAACGATCAGGCGGCAGAGGCATTAGGCATCAATGTGCGAAAGGTCAAAACTCAGGCGATGATTATCAGTGGTGGCGTAGCAGGCAGCATGGGCGCGTTCTACACACAATTTGCGACCTTCATTGATCCCAAGCAGGTTTTTAGTTTGGCAACCAACTTTGAGATGCTCCTTGGGCCGGTTTTAGGCGGGCGTCTTTCGATCATTGGGCCTGTCCTTGGCGCTTCATTTCTCAAGCCTACACAAGACTTCTTGAGAGGATGGATGGGCGGTGATGCCGACGCCCTGTACCTCATACTTTACGGTGCAGTGCTGGCGATTGGTATTTTGTTGTTACCTAAAGGGGCCGCGCATTACGTGCAAATCTGGCACCGAAAATACTACGCCAAGACCACGAATGAGGAGAAGCAAGCATGAGTCAGCCATTGCTTGAAGTTCACAACGTAGTCAAGCGTTTTGGTGGCTTGACTGCCGTCGATCACGTAAGTTTTGAAGTGATGCCTGGGCGCATCATAGGTGTAATCGGACCCAATGGCTCCGGCAAAACTACATTGTTTGCCAATGTCTCCGGGTTTCAAACACCAGAAGAAGGTGAAATTCGTTTTGATGGACGTGTGATAACTGGCATGAGGCCATCGGTACTGTGTGAGTTGGGCATTGCACGAACCTTTCAGATCGTACAACCATTTGCAGGCCTGAGCGTATTTGATAACGTGGTGGCGGGTGCTCTACGGGGAGGCAGAACAACCCTCAAAGAAGCGAAGCTCAAGGCTGCGCAAATAATCGAATTGTGCGGTTTGCAACCTGTATCAACGCAGATGGCCGGTGTATTGCCAATTGCAGGACGCAAACGACTTGAGGTCGCGCGCGCACTTGCCACTGGGCCCAAGCTTTTACTGCTCGATGAGGTAATGGCAGGCTTGCGTCCCACAGAAGTAGACGATGCAATTGCCTTGGTCCGCCAAATCCGCGACAGCGGGGTAACCGTGATTCTGGTCGAGCATCTGATGCGTGCAGTAATGGCACTCAGCGAGGAGTTGCTCGTTCTGCAGCAGGGCAAGCTAATTGCACGCGGAGATCCTCACACTGTATGCAACCAACCCGAAGTCATTCGAGCCTATTTTGGCGAGGCCAAGGTTCCCGAAGCTCCAACAAACAGTCAGAAAAGCACGCACCATGCTTGAAATTCGCAATCTGCAAGCCTGTTATGGCGAGATGACGGCCCTTTGGGGTGTAGACCTACACATCCGTCCCGGGGAACTCGTTGCTGTTGTGGGGCCAAATGGCGCAGGCAAGTCCACTTTGATCAACGCTATCTCCGGGCTTGTCGATGTTCCCGATGGTCAGCTGCACTGGGACGGCACCGACATCATCAATGCTAGCGCCGAGTCTCGGGTTCGCAGAGGAATCGTGCAATGCCCCGAAGGTCGGAAGCTCTTCCCTGAAATGACGGTAGAGGAAAACCTCTTGATGGGCGCTTACAGTCGCGCCGATCGCAGCAGTGTTAATCAAAGTATTGACGAGATATACGAGCAGTTTCCAATCTTGCGCGAGCGCCGTAGACAAATAGCAAGCACTATGTCTGGCGGGCAGCAGCAAATGGTAGCGATCGGTCGTGCACTGATGGCGCGTCCTCGCCTGTTAATGCTTGATGAGCCATCTTTGGGCCTTGCACCGATCGTGGTCAATGAAGTATTTGAGCTTTTGAAAAGGATCCATAAGGATGGAATGACCATCTTGCTGGTCGAGCAAAATGTGAACCAGACATTGGAGATTGCCGACCGCGCATACGTCCTTGAGAATGGCAAAATCGCATTGGAAGGTAGTGGCCAGGATGTATTGCATGACCCACATATGAAGGCAGCCTACCTCGGGCACTGATGTCAGTTAAAAATAAATTTTATCCAGATGGATTCAATTAGGGCATGCCATGTGTATTGCCTTTATGTATCTACCGCTGTGGAACCCGATGGCGAATGACTCCTGATGGCCGGAAGCACCGTTTCCGACGGATTCCGCAGAGCCGTCATTTAAGGCTGCCGCACCGTTGCAAAAATTCGCCAAGGTTGATCATCTTAAATTTCGGTCTGTTCCGAGATCTCAAGAGCATCGTCGACCTCAATACCCAGGTTGTTGATTAGCCAGACAAACTGAGCCAGTGTTTGCATCGAATATTGAGCCACTGGTTTTTAAAGAATTGGCTTATTCGGTTGTGGATAAGTTTAGCTGCTCGGTGCTTTTGCCCCCTTTCGTTTTGGATTGTTTACCCTTCAGGCTGACCGCCTGCGAGTGCTTGAAGCGCCAACTCTCGTTGCCCGTCTCAACAATGTGGCAGTGATGCGTGAGCCGGTCCAGCAACGCCGTGGTCATCTTGGCGTCGCCAAATACATTGGCCCACTCCGAGAAGTTCAGATTGGTCGTGATCAC
>JAKFXJ010000362.1 GCA_021731425.1 Limnohabitans sp.
GACTTATGAATGCAATTTTTCAATGCGAAAAATATATCCATGATTCAAAAGAAATCCAAAATCAATGGTTTAACATTTTTTGCAATGTGGAAAATCAAAACAAGTGATGAAATGCCACATCCAAACGCATCACCAAACCAAAAACCGGAACTTGAAAGCGCCTCTCAGCACCTCGTATTCCCAAATGAGCCTCAAGAAAGTTGGTAAGACCGAAAAAAAACCCAACAAAGAGGGTAAATCAGCAACAACACCTAGAGAAAAATGATTTTTCCACTTGGAAAGTGCCTCTTTCTCTATTAGCATCCACCTAGCTGTAAACACATCGTTTCTCAGCGGCGAACCCACTTCCGACCAAAGGAATTTCATCATGGCAACTGCGAAAAAAACCCCGGCCAAAAAAGCTGCAGCTCCCGCTAAAAAAGCAGCACCGGCAACCAAGGCTGCACCCGCCAAAAAAGCGGCTGCTCCTGCTAAGAAGGTGGCTGCCAAAGCACCCGCCAAAAAGGCTGCTCCTGCTAAGAAGCGCACCCCCAACCCAGCCTTCATGAAGGCACTGACCCCCAGCGCAGCTCTTGCAGCCGTGGTGGGAGCCGCACCTCTGCCACGCACTGAAGTGGTCAGCAAGATGTGGGTCTACATCAAGAAGCACAAACTGCAAGACAGCGTGAACCGTCGCGCCATCAACGCCGACGACAAGCTGAAGGCTGTGTTTGGCAAGGCACAAGTCACCATGTTCGAAATGGCTGGCTTGATTGGTAAGCACCTGAAGTAATTCGGTCGCTCGGCCAAGTGCCTCAACAAAAAAACCCGCCTCGGCGGGTTTTTTTATGGGCCTCAGCAAGGTCGAAGTGGACCTGACATCCAGGCGTCTGAGGCCCGGCGCAAACCGGGTTCAATCAATGGTCATCTTGCCTGGCCAAAGCGGCCTGGGTAATGGCGCTCAGGGTGCCGCGTGTGGTGATCACCTCAGGGTCCAACATGACCTCAATCAGCGTGCCTTGGGGACGCGCCAGCGCCTCCAACAGGGCCGGCTCAAAGGCTTGGGTCTGATCAATGCGCACCCCCACATACCCATAAGCCGACGCCAAAGCGGCAAAGTCGGGGTTTTGCAGCTTAGAGCCCGCCACATGGTCAGGGTATTCGCGCTCTTGGTGCATGCGGATGGTGCCGTACATGCCGTTGTTCAGCAAAACAATGATGCTTTTGCCACCGTGTTGCACTGCTGTAGCCAGTTCCTGACCGTTCATCAAAAAGTCGCCATCACCCGCCATGGTGAAGGCCACTCGGCCCGTCAACAAATTGGCCGCAATACCGGCTGGCACGCCATAACCCATGGCACCCACGGTGGGGGCCAATTGGGTTTTGTGGCCTTTGACCAGTCCGTGGTGCTTGTAAAAACGGTGCATCCAGCTGGCGAAGTTACCCGCGCCATTGGTCAACACGGCGTCTGCAGGCAAATGCTTTTGCAGCGTGGCCACAATGGCAGGCATGTCGATGTCACCGGGCAAGGTCTGGGGTTTGAGGTTGTTCAGGTAGTCGGTGTGAGCGGCTTGTGTCCACTCGGCCCAAGGCAGTTCGGTGGGCGCACTCAAAACCTCCAGGCTACGGGCTGCCGCATTCATGGTGGCGTGGATGGCCAAATCGGCTTGGTAAACACGGTTGAGCTCTTCGGCACTGGCATGGATGTGCACCAACTTTTGGTGGGTTTTAGGCGCTTGCAGCAAGGTGTAGCCCCCGGTGGTCATTTCACCCAATCGTGGGCCGATGGCCACGATCAGGTCGGCATCGCGCACGCGCTGGGCCAATGCGGGGCCAATGCCAATGCCCACGTCTCCGGCGTACAAGGGGTGGTGGTTGTCAAAGGTGTCTTGAAATCGGAACGCATTGGTGACTGGCAGCTGCCAATTTTCGGCAAAACGTTGCAAGGCTTGCGCTGCTTGTGGTGTCCAGCCTCCCCCGCCTGCAATCACCATTGGCTTTTGAGCGGCCAACAGCATGTCGCGCAGGGTACGCAAGGAACCAGGATCACTCCAGGCCTGAACGGCTTCCACACGCCCCAGGGCTTGGGCCTTGACGGAGCGGGTCAGCATGTCTTCGGGCAACACCAACGCCACAGGGCCAGGGCGTCCGTTCATCGCAGTGGCAAAAGCGCGGGCCACATATTCGGGCAATCGCTCCGGATCGTCCACCCGCTCCACGCGTTTGGCCATGCCTTTGGTGGAGGGGCCAAAGAAATGGGTGTAGTCCATTTCCTGAAAGGCCTCGCGGTCGCGGGTGTCGCTGGCCACATCGCCAACAAACAAAATCATGGGCGTGGAGTCTTGGAAAGCGGTGTGCACGCCGATCGACGCATTCGTGGCCCCCGGGCCACGCGTGACAAAGCAGATACCAGGGCGGCCGGTCAGTTTGCCTTGGGCCTCGGCCATAAAGGCCGCCCCACCCTCTTGGCGGCAAGTCACAAAGGTGAGTTGATCGCGGTACAGGTGAAAGCCGTCGAGCACCGCCAGATAACTTTCACCGGGTACCCCGAAAGCATGGGTAACGCCTTGGGCCAAGAGGCATTCAACAAGCAGGTGGCCAGCAATTTTTGAAGTCATGCCCTATTGTGCCCAAGGCCACAAAAGCCATCTGTCACAGCCGTGCAAGCGGGGCTTGCACGGCTGTAGGGTCAGGCCGCGTGCTCGACCACTTGATAATCGAACTGCCCCGGGGCACGAACCGGGTCGACCGAGACCTCGATGGTGCACTTGGGCGGAAAACGCCCTTCCAGCAACAGTTTGGACAGCGGGTTTTCCAGACGCTGCTGGATCGCCCTTTTCAGTGGCCTTGCGCCAAACACCGGGTCAAAACCCACCTTGGCCAATTCGGACAAGGCCGCTGGACTGACCTTCAACGTCAGGTCCATCCGGGCCAAGCGGGTTTGCAAAACCTGCAACTGGATCTCGGCAATCGAGGCGATGTGCTGGGCATCGAGGCCATGGAAGACCACCGTCTCGTCGATGCGGTTCAAGAACTCGGGGCGGAAGTGGGTCTTGAGTTCGTCCCAAACCGCGTCCTTGATGTCTTCGGTGGGCTGCCCCACCATGGACTGGATCAGGTGCGAGCCCAAGTTGGAAGTCATGACGATGACGGTGTTCTTGAAGTCCACGGTGCGCCCCTGCCCATCGGTCAAGCGGCCATCGTCGAGCACCTGCAGCAAGATGTTGAAGACATCGGGATGCGCTTTTTCCACCTCGTCGAGCAACAACACGCTGTAGGGCTTGCGACGCACGGCCTCGGTCAGGTAACCGCCCTCCTCGTAACCCACATAGCCCGGCGGCGCACCGATCAGGCGGGCCACCGAGTGCTTTTCCATGAACTCGCTCATGTCCATGCGGATCAGGTGGTCTTCGCTGTCAAACAAAAAGCCCGCCAAGGCCTTGCACAGCTCGGTCTTGCCCACGCCCGTGGGGCCCAAGAAGAGGAACGAGCCCGTCGGGCGGTTCGGATCGGACAGGCCCGAGCGCGAGCGCCGGATGGCATTGGCCACCGCCGCAATGGCTTCGTCTTGGCCCACCACGCGCTGGTGCAGTTTGTCCTCCATCTGCAGCAGCTTGTCGCGCTCGCCCTGCATCATCTTGGACACCGGAATCCCGGTGGCGCGAGAAACCACCTCGGCAATCTCTTCGGCACCTACTTGTGTGCGCAGCAAGCGGTGCACCGGTTTTTCGCCGGGCGCAGCTTCCTTGGCCTGCACCTCCTTGAGGGTTTTTTCGAGTGCAGGCAGCTTGCCGTACTGCAACTCGGCCACCTTGTTGAAATCGCCCTTGCGGGTCAACTCTTCAATCTGCTGCTTGAGCTGGTCGATCTGTTCGCGCACTTGCTGGCCGCCCTGGGCTTGGGACTTCTCTGCACGCCATATTTCTTCCAGATCAGCCGCTTCTTTTTTCAATTTGTCGATCTCTTCCTCGATCAAGGCAAAGCGTTTTTGCGAGGCTTCATCGCTCTCTTTGCGAACCGCTTCGCGCTCAATCTGCAGCTGGATCAAACGGCGGTCGAGCTTGTCCATCACCTCGGGTTTGGAGTCGATCTCGATCTTGATCTTGGCCGCCGCCTCGTCGATGAGGTCAATGGCCTTGTCGGGCAGGAAACGGTCGGTGATGTAGCGGTGGCTGAGCTCGGCCGCGGCCACGATGGCCGGGTCGGTGATGTCCACGCCGTGGTGAATTTCGTACTTTTCTTGCAAGCCGCGCAAGATGGCAATGGTGGCCTCCACCGTGGGCTCGTTGACCAGAATTTTCTGGAAACGCCGCTCAAGGGCCGCGTCTTTTTCAATGAATTTGCGGTATTCGTCTAGTGTGGTTGCGCCCACACAATGCAGCTCACCCCGGGCCAGTGCGGGCTTGAGCATGTTGCCTGCGTCCATCGCACCTTCGGCCTTGCCCGCGCCCACCATGGTGTGCAGCTCGTCGATGAACACAATGGTCTGGCCTTCGTCCTTGGCCAATTCGCTGAGCACGGTTTTCAGGCGCTCTTCAAACTCGCCACGGAACTTGGCCCCTGCGAGCAAAGCGGCCATGTCGAGCGAAAGCACCCGCTTGCCCTTGAGCGAATCGGGCACTTCACCAGCCACGATGCGCTGGGCCAGGCCCTCGACGATCGCAGTCTTGCCCACGCCGGGCTCGCCGATCAAGACCGGGTTGTTTTTGGTGCGGCGCTGCAACACCTGGATCGCGCGGCGAATCTCGTCGTCGCGGCCAATCACTGGGTCAAGCTTGCCAATGCGGGCACGCTCGGTCAGGTCGATGCAATACTTTTTGAGCGCCTCTCGCTGGCCTTCGGCATCTGCACTGCCCACACTTTGGCCGCCACGCACCGCAGCGATGGCGGTCTCCAGGTTTTTGCGGTTCAACCCATGCTCTTTGGCGATGCGCCCCGCCTCGGACTTGCTCTCGGTCAAAGCCAACAAAAACAATTCGCCGGCGATGAAGGCGTCGCCGCGTTTGATAGCCTCTTTTTCTGCCGCCTGCAAAAGCTTGACCAAGTCCGGCCCCACCGAGACTTGGTCTTGTCCGGTGACCTGAGGCAAGCGCGAGACGGCCGCTTCGGCCGCCAGCAGCAAAGCAGGCACCTGAACACCCGCACGCAACAAAATGGCTTTGGGCCGTCGTCTTGCTTGAGCATGGTGACCAGCAGGTGCTGGGGTTCGATGTAGGCGTGGTCTTTGCCGAGGGCCAGCGACTGGGCGTCCGACAAGGCTTCCTGAAATTTCGTGGTGAGTTTGTCAATTCGCATGTGTAGATCTCCAATGCTTGGCAACTTGTGCTGAAAGTGTCATTTTCAAGGGCCTTGCCGCTACCCCCTATTGCCTAAAATCAAGAGATGAACATTCATCAACTGTCGGTGCACCACGATGAGCGTCAAGACCGCTTGTTGCTGCGCCTGAATACGAAGGACCAGCAGGAGTTTCGTTTTTGGCTGACCCGGCGCATGACGCTGCGCTTGATGCCTGCCATTCAACAATCGACCGTGCGCTTGGAAGCGGCGCAGCCTGGCGTGGCGGCGACCGATGCACCCGCGCAGCAGTTGCTGACAGAGCTCAAGCGCGACGCCTTCTTGCAACAGGCCGACTTTGCCACCCCTTTTGACAACCATGCCACGCAGTGGCCGCTGGGGGTTGAACCCCTGCTCATCACCGACGCCCATTTGACCATCAAGCCAGGTGGTACTTTGGAGGTGGCTTTTGAGGACAAATCCGATGCGGCCCAAGTTAAATCGTGCCAGCTGCACTTGCAAGTCAGCTTGGTGCACGGCATGGTGCATCTGATTCGCCAAGCCAGCGATAAAGCGGAATGGGGTCTGTTGGGGATACCCGCCATCGCAACAGAGGCCAGCACGGCGGTGATATCGGAGCCGCCTCGCTACGCACACTGATGCACGGAGATTGGGCGATAAGCTGTTGTCAGGCGTTGTGGGCCTGGATACCCCAACGGGCCAAAGCCACATCATCGGAAACACGCGCATCCACCCATTGCGCACCTTCAGGGGTTTGTTCTTTCTTCCAGAACGGTGCCTGCGTCTTGAGGTAATCCATTAAAAATTCGCAGGCCTTGAAGCTCTCGCCCCGGTGCGCCGAGGTGACGGCCACCAGCACGATCTGGTCTGCAGGCAGCAAACGTCCCACGCGGTGCACCACACGCGCCGCATAAAAATCAAAGCGCTGATGCGCTTCATTGATCATGGCTTCGATCGATTTTTCGGTCATGCCTGGGTAGTGCTCCAGCTCCATGGCCTGCACTTCATCACTCGCCTGACCGGTCAGCGCCCGGGTGTCACGCACGGTGCCCACAAAGCTGCACACGGCCCCAACCCGCAAGTCCTGGCCCTGCAGGGCGGCCAACTCGGTGGACACGTCAAAGTCATTCGTCTGGATGCTGACTCGGGGTGTCATTGTGTCAACCTCCGGTCACGGGTGGAAAAAAGCCGACTTCGCAGCCCTCGCTCAGGGGGGCGTTGCCCTGCACCATGAGCTGATTCAAAGCCATGCGCACCGGACGCTCCGGCGCCAGACAAGCGCGGTAGTGCTCGCCCCGGGCCATGAGCTCGATTCGCAAAGCGGCCACATCGGCCGCCTGGGTCTCCACACTCTCGTGCGACAAGCCAATGCTTTCACGCACAGAGGCGAAATAACGAACCTGCACTTTCATGCCAAGCACTCCGAAAAAGGCCAAAAATCGACCAGCTGGCCGGGCTCAATCGTCTGCCCGCCAGGGTTGTCCACCACCCCATCGGCCCACACCACCGAGGTCAATACCCCCGAGCTTTGGTTGGGAAACAGGTCTAGGCCGCCTTGGGCATTGCGGCGTACGCGCAAGAATTCGCGGCGTTTGTCGGCCTTGGGCCACGCAAAATGCGCTGGCAAGCGTTGGGTGTGGGGTGCAGACGCGCACATGCCTTGCATCTGGCGCAGCAAGGGCCTGACCAAGAGCAAAAAGGTCATGAAACTGGACACGGGATTGCCCGGCAAGCCCACAAAGTGGGCCTCACCCTCGGCGGTCTGACGCCGCACCTGGCCGTAGGCAAAGGGCTTTCCTGGCTTCATGGCGATTTGCCACAGGTTCAACTCGCCCAAGGACTGCACCGCCGGTTTGACATGGTCTTCTTCGCCCACCGACACGCCGCCGCTGGTCAGGATCAGGTCGTGGTGGTCGGCCGCGGTTTTGAGTGCAGCGACGGTGGCTTCGCGTCGGTCGGGCACGATGCCCAGATCGCTCACCTCACAACCCATGCGGTGCAACAAGGTGCGCAGGAAAAAGCGGTTGGAGTTGTAAATGCTGCCCGGTGGCATGTCCTGCGGGGCCACATCGCCGGGCATGACCAACTCGTCGCCCGTCGAAAACAAGGCGACTCGGGGTCGGCGCAAAACAGGCAGATGCGCCAGACCCAGGCTCGCAGCCAGGCCGAGCTCAGCGGGTCCCAGCTTTTGGCCACGGTGCAAAGCGGTTTGGCCTTGGCGGATGTCTTCGCCGCTGCGGCGAATCCACTGCCCGGGCTCAGGCACCACGGTAAAGCGCACGGCATCGACTTCTTCGGGCACGGGCTCGGCTTGCTCCTGCATGACGATAGCGTCCGCACCTTCGGGCACCGGGGCTCCGGTGAAGATGCGGGCGGTTTGCCCAGGCTGCAAAGCTTGCCCGGTGTGACCGGCTGCAATGCGCTGGCTCACACGCAGTGTCGTTCCGGGCTGCAACAAATCATCTCGACGCACCGCGTAGCCATCCATCGAGGAGTTGTCAAAAGCTGGCACCTGCAGGGCGGACACCAGGTCCTCGGCCAATACACGCCCATCGGCATCGAAGGTGGCCACCGACTCGGCGTCGGTCAAAGGGGTAATGCGTGCGAGCAGCGCCTGCAACGCGTCGTCCAGGGACATCAAAGGGGCGCGTGGGGCGGTGCTCATGGAGTGTCAGTCGCAGTGCTGCTGGATGTAAGCCTTGACCGCGTGCACATCGGCTTTCATGACCTGCACCCGCTTAGGCAAAGCTTCAATGCCTTCAAACTGAGGTGGGCGCTCGGGCTGGCGGCCCAAGGCTTCCACAATGGTTGCGGCAAACTTGATGGGCAAAGCGGTTTCCAGCACGATCATCGGCACCCTTGGGTTCAGGTGCTCTTTGGCCACCTTCACGCCGTCGGCGGTGTGGGTGTCGATCATCACGCCGTAAGTGGCGAAGACATCTTGAATGGTTTTCAAGCGATCGGCATGGGAGCTGCGGCCGCTGTCAAAACCATACGCGGTGGCGGCTTGGGCAAAGTGTGGGTCGCCCGACAAATCGAAAAAGCCTTGGCGGCTCAGACCTTCGCCAAAAATGGCTTTGGTTTGGACCGCATCGCGCCCCAGCAGGTCGAAAACAAAGCGCTCGAAGTTGCTGGCCTTGGAGATGTCCATCGAGGGGCTGGACGTTTCATGCGTGTCGGCCGTGCCGCGCACGCGGTAAACGCCGGTGCGGAAAAACTCGTCGAGCACGTCGTTTTCGTTGGTGGCGACCACTAAGCGGTCAATGGGCAAGCCCATCATGCGGGCCACATGGCCTGCACACACATTGCCAAAGTTACCGCTCGGCACCGTGAAGCTGACCTTTTGGTCATTGCTTTGGGTGGCCTGGAAGTAACCTGCAAAGTAGTACACCACCTGGGCCAGCAAACGCGCCCAGTTGATGGAGTTCACGGTGCCGATTTTGTATTTCCGCTTGAAATCCAGATCGTTGGACACCGCCTTGACAATGTCCTGGCAGTCGTCGAACACGCCTTCGATGGCGATGTTGTGGATGTTCTCGTCGAGCAGGCTGAACATCTGCGCTTGCTGAAAAGGACTCATGCGCCCGTTCGGGCTGGTCATGAACACACGCACGCCCTTTTTGCCGCGCATAGCGTATTCGGCCGCACTGCCGGTGTCGCCCGAGGTGGCGCCAAAAATGTTCAGCGCTTCACCGCGTCGTGCCAGTTCGTACTCGAATAAATTGCCCAGCAATTGCATGGCCATGTCTTTGAAGGCCAAAGTCGGGCCGTTGGACAAGGCCTCGAGGTACATCTCAGGCTGAGCTTGGCCCGCGGTCTGCAAGGGCTTGAGCGGCACAATTTCTTGGGTGCCGAACACTTCAGGCGTGTAGGTCTTGCGGCACAGGGCCAACAGGTCATCGCGTGGAATGTCGTCGATGTAAAGCGAGAGCACCTCAAAAGCCAAAGCTGCATAGCCCTGACTTTGCCAAACTTGGCGCAAGCGGGTCAACGCTGCTGCGTCGATTTGTGGGTAACTTTCGGGCAGGTACAAGCCGCCGTCGGGCGCCAGGCCTTCGAGCAAAATTTCACAAAACTGTTTGCGGTCGGCATGACCGCGGGTCGACAGGTAGCGCATCAGTTCAACTCTTCCTTGCGAATGCGCACAATGGGCGCCATCACGGTCGGCAAGGCCTGCATTTGGGCCAGTACATCGTTCAAAGTGCCTTCGCGGGTATCGTGGGTCAGGATGATCACGTCGGTCTGGTTTTCACCCGCCTGACTCACTTGATCGGCCTCGCGCTGCAAAACCGCGTCGATGCTGATGTCAGCCTCGGCCAGCAAACCGGTCAGTTTGGCCAGCACACCCGCTTGGTCGGCCACGCGCAAACGCAGGTAATAGCTGGTCACCACCTCGGACATGGGCAACACGGTCAAGTTGCTCATGGAGCCAGGCTGGAAGGCCAGGTGTGGCACGCGGTTAAGCGGGTCGGCGGTGTGCAAACGGGTGATGTCCACCAAGTAGGCGATCACCGCGCTGGCGGTGGGCTCAGAGCCTGCGCCTTTTCCGTAATACAAAGTGGTGCCCACGGCATAGCCCTGCACCATCACGGCATTCATCGCGCCTTCGACGTTGGCGATCAAACGCTGGGTCGGGACCAAGCT
>JAKFXJ010000076.1 GCA_021731425.1 Limnohabitans sp.
CTCCAGCAATTGGTCCAGTGCGGCCCGGGCTTGGTGGGCATTGGGGTGGTGCAACACGGCCACCAAGGTGTAGCGATGGCCGCTTTGGCCCTGCACATAACCGGCGACCGAGGCCACATCCCGCAGCGAGCCGGTTTTGAACCAAGCGTTGCCGATCACGGGCGACTGCGGGCTGCGGTCTTTCAGGCGGGCGGCGGTGCCGTCCACCCCGGCGATGGCCAAGGAGTTGACAAAGTGCTGGGCATGCGGACTGGCGTGGGCAGCCTGCAGCAAGGCCGTCAAAGCCTGGGCGGTGCTGCGCTCGGTGCGGGACAGGCCCGAGCCGTTGTCCAGCACCGGTTCGTCGTGCCCGGCAAAGCCTTGACGCCACCACTGCGACAGGCGCAAGCGCGAGGCCTCAAAGCGCCCGGGTGCGCCCAGCTCGCTCGACAGCGTCAAGTACAGCTGCTGCGCCATCACGTTGTTCGAGAATTTGTTGATGTCCTGGATGATGTCGGACAAGGGCAAGGAGGGCGCTTCCAGCAGCAGCTTGGCCGATGCCGGGCGCGTGCCGTAGCGCACCTGCCCCGTGAGTTGCCCGCCCGCTTGTTGCCACAGGGCTTGCATGACCCGGGGGGCGTAGGCTTCGGGTTCGGGGTAGGCCACGGGCCATTCGCGCTCGCCGCAGCTGGCCGGGTAGCGGCCCGCAAAGCGCACTTGTTGCGGCTGGCTGAAGTCGGCCTGTAGCTGGCGTCGCCAGTCACTGCAAGGGGTCTGGCTCAGTGGCAGCTGCGTGGGGGCCGAGAAACCGGCCAAGGGCGGCTCAAAGCGCACCTGCACCTGGCCGCTGGTGGCGTCGGGCGTGAATTTGTAGACCACGGCTTTGAAGTTGAGCAGCAGCCCGTCTGGGCCCACGTTGTAGGGCCGCAGGGGTTCGTCGTCAAAAGGCTCGCTGCGCTCGCGCACGTCGAACACACTGCGGTCAAGCACGATGTCACCGCGCACCTCGCGCACGCCCGCTGATCGGACCTGGGCTAATAGATCCTGCAGGCGCTCGACCACCAGCTTAGGGTCGCCGCTGCCGCGCACGACCAGGTTCCCCTGCAGCACCCCATCACGGACGGGGCCATCGGTGTACACCCGGTTGCGCCAGACGTGGTCGGGCCCCAGCAGGCTCAAACCCGCATAGGTGGTGAACAGCTTCATGACCGAAGCCGGGTTCACGCTGGCTTGCGCTTGGTGCGACAAATGCCGAGGCTGGGCGCTGTTGGACGTAGGACCTTGGGGCAGGGGGGCGATGAGCACGCTCAGGGCCGAAGGCGGAACTTGGGCCTTCTCCAAGGTTTGCAGAACATGCCGGGGCAGAGGGGTCCGGGCTTGGCTTGTGAGGGTCTGGCCCGCTGCAGTCTCCGAGCGGTTTTGGGCGAAAGTTGGCCAAGCCAGTGCGCAGCCCAGTGTAAAGGCCAGTACAAAAACTGCTGCACGAGACGCAGCGGTGGCGTGGGCGAGCGTGGACAAAAATGGGCGCTTGGCGCGGGTGGCAGACATCGCTCAAGTCTAACGGGCACAGGGGGTGATCGGGCTGCGAAGGACAAGCTGCTGCTCCAGCCCCGTATGATTCGTGCCATGCGATTTTCTTCAAAAACCGTGGGCCTGGCATCTGCGGTCATCACGGTGCTCATCTGGACCGGTTTCATTGTCATTGCCCGGGCTTCGGCGTCTCGGGGCTTGCTGCCTCTGGACATCGCGCTGGCCCGCATTTTGGGGGCCAGCAGCATCTTGCTGCCTTGGGCTTGGTGGTTGATGCGCTCAGCACGCCAAGCCGGTCAAAAAGTGGGCTCTTTGGGAGGCCTGTCGCCCTTGCCTTTGGCCCCGACCGTGCAGGCTGGCGTTTTGGGTGGTCTGCTTTATGCCGTGTTGGCCTACACGGGTTTCTTTTTTGCGCCCGCCTCACATGCTTCGGTGCTCTTGCCCGGCAGCTTGCCTTTGTGGACCACCTTGCTGGCCTGGCTGGTCTTGCGTGAACAAGTGTCCTCGGCCCGCGCATTGGGGCTGAGCTTTATTGTGTTGGGCGATGTGCTGGTGGGCGGTGCCAGCTTGCTCATGGCTTTTGACGGCGGCGAGGTCTGGAAGGGCGATTTGCTGTTCATGACGGCCGCTTGCTGCTGGGCCGGTTACAGCATCACGGTGCGGCGGCATGGCCTGGATGCGGTGCGAGCGACCATGGCCATCACCGCGTTTGCCTTTGTCAGTTTTGTGCCCGTGTACCTGACCTTGATTGGCTTGGGGGTGCTGCCCACCCATTTGATGCAGGTGCCTTGGACCGAGATCCTGTTCCAGGCCGTATTCCAAGGCGTGGGCTCGGTGGTCATCTCGGGCATCACCTTCACGCAGATGGTGCGCCACTATGGCCCCGTGCGCTCGACCATGATCACGGCCTTGGTGCCCGGTTTGTCGGCGCTGGGGGCGGTGTGGTTCTTGGGCGAACCCATGCATTGGAATTTGCTGGCCGGTCTGGCGCTGGTGACCAGTGGCATTTTGTTTGGTGTGCGGCAGGCCAAAAAACCTGCAGCCGCCGCCACGCCTTTGTCAACCGGAGGTCAGTCATGAGCGGTAGCCCCGAGCGCCGCTGGTTGGCATTTGACACCAGCACCGATGTGCTGTTTTTGGCCGTGGCCCGCGGCGAGCAGGTCTGGACCCAAACCCTGCCCGGCGGCGCACAAGCCTCCAGCGGTTTGATTCCGGCGGTGCTGGCGCTGCTGGCCGAAGCCGATATGCCACTGGCTTCGCTCGATGCCATCGTGTTTGGCCGGGGGCCGGGTTCGTTCACGGGCTTGCGCACCGCCTGCGCCGTGGCCCAGGGCCTGGCTTTTGGGGTCGATGTGCCGGTCTTGCCCGTCGACACCTTGCTGGCCGTGGCCGAAGAGGCCCGCGGGTCGCAAGTGAAGGCCGGGGCCATCGCACCCGATGCCCCACTCACCGTGCTGGCGCTGTTGGACGCCCGCATGGACGAGGTCTACAGCGCCGCTTACCGCTGGGAGCCCGTACCGGGCGCAAGCCATGGACGTTGGCAGGTGGCCGCGCCCTTGCAGGTGGGTGCGCCAGAAAAATTGCAGAGGCCCGACGGCCCCATGGTGCTGCTGGCGGGCAACGCCTTTGCCGCCTATGGCGAGCGACTGTCCCAAGTGGCCCCCGGTGGCTTGCGATGCGAGGCGCTGCCCACCGCCGCCGCTTTGCTGCGCTTGGCTCCGGCCTTGTGGGCACAAGGCTTGGCCGTTCCAGCCGAGCAGGCCATGCCGCTCTACATCCGCGACAAAGTGGCCAACACCACCGCCGAGCGCGAGGCCATGAAGGCCCAAGTCGCCTTGGACAAGGCCGCTGCGCAGCCATGAGTCTGTCCATGAACCCTGCTTCATCTGACGAAGGCGCCCAGCCGTCAGAGGACACGCGCAACCGCGTCACGCTGGCCCCCATGTCGCAGGACGATCTGGACGCGGTGATCGCCATCGAGCAAACCGCCTACAGCCACCCTTGGACACGGGGCAATTTCCGTGACTCGCTCAACCCCTTGTTCGAGGCCCAATGCCTGTGGCTGGATGGTGAATTGCTGGGCTATTTTTTAGCCATGCACGGGGTGGAAGAAATGCATTTGCTCAACATCACCGTCGCCCCCGCCCGGCAAGGCCAGGGTTGGGGCCACATGATGCTGGACGCTTTGTCGCTCATGTCGCGCCATGTTGGGGCGCAATGGCTGTGGCTGGAGGTGCGCCAAAGCAATCTGCGTGCACTGAAGGTCTACGACCGTTATGGCTTCAAGCAGGTCAGCATCCGCAAGGATTACTATCCGGCAGGTCGCCTGCAGCGAGAGCATGCGGTGGTGATGAGTTTGAAACTGTGAGCCTGAACATGAGCGACCCCACCCGATTTGACCTGGACGACCGCCAACGCGCCATGCTGGCCGAGATGGGTGTGCGCGTGTGGTGGCCGCAGCCAAGCGATGCCGCGCCCCAAGCTGTGGCGGAAGTTGCGCCGGCCAGGGCCACAGAGGGCGCGGCGCCAGCACCTGGTGTGTCTGTCGTTGCACCGCTTGCAAGCCCATCAAGTCCCATGCCAACTGCCGCTCCGACGGCGTCCGTGCCTGTGCAGGCCCCAGCCATTCGCCCCGCAACGCGTGAGCCTGTGGTGCTCTCACCCGACCCGGTGCAGGCCAAGGGGCCCGTGTTTGCGCCTTTGCCCGAAGGCTTGTCCAGCATGGGCTGGGCCCAGCTGCAAACGGCTGTGCAAGCCTGTCAGTCCTGCGCTCTGTGCGCTGCACGTCAAACCCCCATTTTGGGCTCGGGCCAGGGCACGGCCCAATGGATGGTGGTGGGCGACTTGCCTTCGGACACCGATGAGCCCTCAGGCCAGCCCTTCACCGGGCCGGAAGGCGTGTTGCTGGATAACATGCTCAAAGCCGTGGGCGTGCGCCGCCAGGGCTCAGCCCAAAACGCCGATGCCCGTGTCGATCTCCCCGAGGCCTGCCTGACCCACGCCGTCAAATGCCGCCCCCAAAACGGGCGCAACCCCGAAACGTCGGAGTTGGCCACCTGTGCGGCTTATTTGTCGCGCCAGGTCACGCTGGTGCAACCCCGGGTGATTTTGGCCATGGGCCGTTTTGCCATCCAGAGTCTGCTGGGCAGCACCGAGCCCATGGGCAAACTGCGCGGCCGTTTGCACGATTTTCAGGGCGTGCCGGTGGTGGTCACCTACCCCCCGTCGAGCTTGTTGCGCAACCCGGCCGACAAGGCCAAGGCCTGGGCCGATCTGGTCTTGGCCCTGTCGGTGACCCAAGGCTGACAACCGCTAAAATCTCGGGTTTACCAGAATACTTCCCCGGAGTTGCCCCACATGGCCAATCAAGCACAAATGGCGAACGCCATCCGCGCCCTCGCAATGGACGCTGTTCAACAAGCCAACTCCGGTCACCCCGGCGCCCCCATGGGCATGGCCGACATGGCCGTCGCGCTGTGGGGCGATCACCTGCAACACAACCCCAAAAACCCGCACTGGGCCAACCGCGACCGCTTTGTGCTGTCCAACGGCCATGGCTCGATGCTGATCTATTCGGTGCTGCACCTGACGGGCTACAAACTGCCGATTGAAGAGCTGAAGAACTTCCGCACCCTGCACAGCAAAACCGCAGGCCACCCTGAAGTGGGCGTGACTCCTGGCGTGGAAACCACCACCGGCCCCCTGGGCCAAGGCATCACCAACGCCGTGGGCATGGCGCTGGCCGAAAAAATGCTGGCCGCCGAGTTCAACCAGCCTGGCCACGCCATCGTCAACCACCACACCTACGTGTTCTTGGGTGACGGCTGCTTGATGGAAGGCATCAGCCACGAGGCCGTGGCCTTGGCTGGCGCGTGGAAGCTGAACAAACTGATTGCTCTCTACGACGACAACGGCATCTCCATCGACGGCCAAGTGGCCCCTTGGTTCATCGACAACACGCCCCAGCGCTTTGTCGCCTGCGGCTGGAACGTGATCGACGCCGTGGACGGCCACGACGCTGTTGCTGTGTCCAAGGCCATCGCTGCCGCCAAGCACAGCGCCGACAAACCCACCCTGATCGTCTGCAAGACCGCCATCGGCAAGGGCTCGCCCAACCGTGCAGGCACCTCCAAAGCCCACGGCGAGCCTTTGGGCGCTGAAGAAATCAAACTCACCCGCGAAGCCCTGGGCTGGAAGGCCGAGCCTTTCAAGATCCCCAAAGAGGTCTATGCCGACTGGGACGCCAAAGCCGCTGGCGCAGCCCGCGAAGCCGCTTGGAACACCGCTTTTGCCGCTTACAAAGCCGCCTTCCCGGCACAAGCCAAAGAGTTTGTGCGCCGCATGAAGGGCGACCTGCCCAAAAACTTCAACCAAGTGGCGTTTGACGCCGTGGTCGCCGCCCACACCAAGGGCGAAACCGTCGCCAGCCGCAAGGCCAGCCAATTGGCCCTCGAAGCCTTCACCGCCGCCCTGCCCGAAATGCTGGGCGGCTCGGCCGACCTCACGGGCTCTAACCTCACCAACACCAAGAGCACTCCCGCCTTCCGCGTGGACTTGGCCGGTGATGTGGTCAAGACAGCTGAAGGCCAGATCGGCCGCCACATCAACTACGGCGTGCGCGAATTCGGCATGGCCGCCACCATGAACGGCGTGGCCCTGCACGGCGGCTACATCCCCTACGGCGGCACCTTCCTCACCTTCTCTGACTATTCGCGCAACGCCATCCGCATGGCCGCGCTGATGAAGCAGCGCGTGATCCACGTCTTCACCCACGACTCGATTGGTCTGGGCGAAGACGGCCCCACCCACCAGTCCATCGAGCACGCCGCCAGCCTGCGCCTGATCCCTGGCCTGGACGTCTGGCGCCCCGCTGACACGGCCGAAACCACCGTGGCTTGGGCCGTGGCCCTGCAAAACGCCAATCGCCCATCGGCCTTGTTGTTGTCGCGTCAAAACCTCGCGTATTCGCCCAAGAGCGATCTGGGCGACATCAGCCGTGGCGCTTATGTGTTGTCCGAACCCGAACACGTTGGCATCAAAAAGACCCACGGCCTGATCATCGCGACCGGCTCTGAAGTGCAACTGGCCCTGGCCGCGCAAAAGCTGCTGGCCGAACGCAAAATCGGTGTGCGCGTGGTCTCCATGCCCAGCACCAATGTGTTCGACCGCCAAGACAGCGAATACAAGCAAAGCGTGTTGCCCAAAGGCCTGCCCCGCGTGGCGGTCGAGATGGGCTCCACCGACGGCTGGTGGAAATACGGCTGCGCAGCCGTGGTCGGCATCGACACCTACGGCGAGTCGGCCCCAGCGCCCGTGCTGTTCAAACACTTCGGCTTCACCGCCGAGAACGTGGCCGACACCGTCCACGCTGCGCTGCTCAAGGCCTGATTCAGGCCCGCCGGATGAACCGCTTCAGCGCCTGTGGGCGCTGAAGTCACGTTCAGGGATCAGCTCAGTGCAAGGGTTTTGATTTCAAATCTGGTTACGTAACCGTTTAGTAACTTTCCTCCCAAGGCTCTCACCATGACCATCAAGTTGGGTATCAACGGATTCGGCCGCATCGGCCGTCTGGCCCTTCGCGCCGCCCTCAAACACGGCTACGACGACATTCAAATCGTCGGCATCAACGACCCCAAACCTTCGGACTACTTGGCCTACATGCTCAAGTACGACAGCGTGCACGGCCGCTTTGATGGCACGGTGGACTTCACCGAAGACACCCTGATCGTTAACGGCAAGAAGATCAAGCTCTCCCACGAGCGCGACGCGCACAACCTGCGCTGGGGCGAGATGGGCGTTCACACCGTGCTGGAATGCACCGGCCACTACCTGACCGAGCCCACCAGCCAAATGCACATCGTGGCGGGCGCCAAAAAGGTCGTCATCTCAGCCCCGTCCAAAGACAGCATCCCGATGTTCGTCTATGGCGTCAACCATAAAAAATATGCGGGCGAGGCCATCATCTCCAACGCTTCATGCACCACCAACTGCCTTGCCCCCGTGGTCAAGGTGCTCAATGACAAATGGGGCATCAAGCGCGGCCTGATGACCACCGTGCATGCGGCCACTGCCAGCCAAATGACGGTGGACGGCTCGTCCCGCAAAGATTGGCGCGGCGGTCGCGGCATCCTCGAAAACATCATCCCCAGCAGCACCGGTGCGGCCAAGGCCGTGGGCGTGGTGATCCCCGAGATCAAGGGCAAGATCACCGGCATGGCTTTCCGCGTGCCCACGTCGGATGTGTCGGTCATTGACTTGACGGTTGAGTTGAACAGTGACGCCAGCTACGCCGACATCTGCGCCGAAATGAAAGCGCAAAGCGAAGGGGCCCTGAAAGGCATCTTGGGCTATACCGACGAGAAAGTCGTCTCCACCGACTTCCGTGGCGAGTCCTGCGCCAGCGTGTTCGACGCGACCGCAGGCATTGCGCTGGACAAGAGCTTCGTCAAGATCGTCGCCTGGTACGACAACGAATGGGGCTACGCCAAGCAGTGCTTGGAGATGGTGCGGGTGGTGGCCAAGAAGAAGTGATCTGAATGGGCAGGCAGCGCCAGGGCTCCTCGCAGGGGCTCAGAGGCGCTTCGCTTTGCCACATCGCCCCTGCGGGGAGCCCTGCCGCTGCCATAGGGCATCGCTCAAAGCGCCTTCGGGCGCTTTGCTCATGGGGAAACCCAATGCAAAAATATTCAGCCAACCCACGAATGGCTCAGCTGAGGCGAGCCTGATGCCCTTGCGTCTCCACAAAGGCCAACACCGCCTCCAGCATCAGGCGCACATGCGGCTTCACACCCGCTGCCACCTCAGGCAAATAGTCAAACGGCCAGCTTTCCTGCATGTAGCTGCACTGGGTCATTTCCAGCTGCACGGCGTGGATGCCTTGTGCTGGATTGCCATGCTGGCGCGTGATGTGCCCACCCTTGAAGCGGCCATTGAGCACCGCTGTGTAGCCCGGGGCTGACTGGCCAATGGCCAGCAGTTGCTCGGCCAATACCGGGTCGCAGCTGGCCCCGTTGGCGGTGCCCAGGTTCAGGTCGGTCAGACGACCTTCAAAAAAGCGCGGCAGCACCGATCGGATCGAATGCGCATCCCACAAGGCAGCCACGCCGTGCACTTCGCGCAGCCGCGCAAGCTCTTGCGCCAACTGCGAGTGGTAGGGCTGCCAAATGGCTTCGCGGCGCTCGGCAATTTCAGCCTCGCTCGGCACATCGGCCGTGTCTCGGTACAGCGGCTGGTCGTCGAACAAGTCCACAGGACACAAGCCCGTGACGCTTTGACCGGGGTACAGGCTGGTCCCGTCCGGCGGGCGGTTCAGGTCGATGACAAAGCGCGAATGCGTGGCCACCAGCACCGAGGCGCCCAAGGCATCGGCAAAGTCGTACAGGCGCTCCAGATGCCAGTCGGTGTCGGGCACGCGCTGGGCTTCATCGGTCAGGCGTGCGGCCAATGCGGGCGGCACATGTGTGCCCACATGCGGCATCGAAATCAGCAATGGGCGTGTGCCTTGACGAAAGCGAAAAGGGGGCTCAGTGGTTTGAAAAGTCATGGTGTGTTCTCAAGAAGTTGTCGACGTGCGGCCACCAAGCCGCTCAGGGCCGTGTCATGCAAGGCGTGGCGGCCCGATTGCACCAACACACGACCTGCCACCCACACCTGTTGCAGGGCCGATTGGCGGTGGCTCGCAAACACATGGGCCGACAGCATGGCCTCTGGCGTGGCCAGATCGCGCAGCAGTGGGTGCTGTGCGTCGAGCACCACCATGTCGGCCTGCTGACCCACAGCCAAGCCTGCCACCGGACGCGCACTGGCCTGTGCACCACCGGCCACGGCTTGCAAGGTCATGGATGTGGCCACCGAACGCTGCACCGCACTGGCCAGCACATTGCGTTGGCGCGTGGCCAGGCGCTGGCTGTATTCGAGCAGCATCAGTTCTTCGGCAGCGTTGACACAAGCATGACTGTCCGAGCCCACCCCCCAGCGCCCACCGGCTTGCAACCAGGTGGGGGCATCAAAAATGCCATCACCCAAATTTGCTTCGGTGCTGGGGCACAGGCCCGCGACCGCGCCCGAGCGGGCGGCGCTGGCGCTTTCTGTGGCGCTCATGTGGGTGGCGTGTACCAAGCACCAGCGGGCATCGACCGCAGCGTGATCGAGCAGCCACTGCACTGGGACGATCTGGTCGAGCACGCCCGGCTGGCACCGCTGCTCACCACGCCGCTCTGTCTGGACGAGTCGCTCACCTCGCCGGCGCGGGTGACTGCCGCCCTCGATCTGG
>JAKFXJ010000234.1 GCA_021731425.1 Limnohabitans sp.
AAGCCCTTGCCCCAAAAGCCACCTGAGCCGATGGCGATCATGCCCTGAATGATGTGAAAGCCCTTGCCCAGCGGGTCACGGCCGGGGTCCAACAAGGTGCACACCCTTTGGCGCTGGTACTCACGCAGCACATGCCAATCCACATCGGGCTGGCAAAGGCTCGGCTCCATGATCACCAGCGCGACAATGCCCACCACAGCCAAACCCACGGGCGGCAAAATCCAGCGCCACTTGAGGCCAGCAAAGAAAATCACGGCCAAGCCAGCAGCCAGTACCAGCAAGGAAGTCCCCAGATCGGGCTGCTTCATGATCAGCAACACGGGAATGCCCAAAATCAGCAAGGAAACCGCGAAATCGAAGGGCCGCAACTGCCCCTCGCGTTTCTGGAACCAAGCCGCCAGCATCAAGGGCAAGGCAATTTTCAAAATCTCACTGGGCTGGATCACGATCCCCAGGTTGAGCCATCGCGTAGAACCTTTTCGGGTGATACCAAACAGCGCCACTGCCACCAACAAAATCACACCGACTGTATAGACTGGAACTGCCCAGGCCATCAACTTGGAAGGCGGAATCTGCGCCACCACAAACATGATGACCCCCGCAATCAACATGTTGCGACCATGGTCAACAAAGCGGGTGCCGTGGTCATAACCCGAGGAATACATGATCAACATGCCCAGGCAGGCCAGCAAGAAGACGGCTAAGGCCAAAGGCCCGTCAAAGCCCTCGAGCAAACGCCACAAGCGCTGCAACACGGTGGGCTTTTGAAAGACCGAGGACGATCTCAGCGGGGCTTGGCGGGCGGTCTTGTTCATGGCGGATCAGGCAAATTCGCCCTTGGGGTCGCGCCCCATCAGGGCCACAACCGCCTCACGGGGACTCAAACGCGCGTCGAGCAAAGCCACCACCGCCTCGGTGATCGGCATGTCCACACCCAAGGCGCGGGCACGTTGCATGACGGTGCGGGCGCTGTACACCCCCTCGGCCACATGCCCGAGCGATGTCACCGCCTGATCCAGCGACTGGCCTTGTGCCAGCAACAAACCCACTTTGCGGTTGCGGCTGAGCTCGCCCGTGGCCGTCAACACCAGGTCACCCAGGCCGGACAAACCCATGAATGTGTCACTGTGCGCGCCCAGCGCCAGACCCAGGCGTGTCA
This sequence comes from Limnohabitans sp., assembly GCA_021731425.1. Taxonomy (GTDB): domain Bacteria; phylum Pseudomonadota; class Gammaproteobacteria; order Burkholderiales; family Burkholderiaceae_C; genus Limnohabitans_A. Next base: position 1,160 of record JAKFXJ010000234.1, read on the forward strand.
TCTCGGCCAAGCCACGCGTGATGAGCGCAGCTCGCGCATTGAGGCCGAGATGCAGGCCATCGCACAAGCCCGTGGCGATGGCCAACACGTTCTTCACGGCGCCCCCCACCTCCACACCCACGATGTCGCTGTTGGCATAAACACGCAAAGCTGGGCCATGGAAAGCCTGCACCATGGCTTCACGCACGGGGGCGTGTGCACTGGCGGCCACAAGGGCTGTGGGCTGCTGACGCGCCACTTCCAGGGCGAAACTGGGGCCACTCAAAGCACCCGCTTTCAGGTGCGGGGCCACTTGGGCCTGCACCTCGTGCGGCATCAGCCCCGTGCCCGACTCCAGGCCCTTGCACAGCCAAACGACTGGTGCTGTCACATCGGCCATGGCCGTGAGCGCGTCCCGCAAACCCGCCATGGGCGTGGCGATGACCCACAAGTCGCAGTCGGGCGAAGTGGACAACAAAGAGGCCAATGGGGCCGATGAAATCTCAATCGAGGCTGGTAAATCGACGCCTGGCAGGTAACGGGCATTTTGTTTGTCCGTTCGCAAGGCGTCGGCCTGGGCGGCGTCACGAGCGTGCAAAGTGACGGCGTGCCCGCCCGTTTGACGGGCCGCCGCCAATGCCATGGCGGTGCCCCAAGCGCCGGCACCAATGAGGGTGATGTGCATGGTCCGGCTGAACCTCGGGTTCTGCTTACTGCGTGATCGCAGCGGCCTGCTCGGCTTGCTGAACTTGCTGCTGCTCGTACATGGCCTGGAAATTGATCTCGGCCAAGTGCACGGGCGGGAAGCCCGCACGGGTGATCAGGTCGGCCACATTGCCACGCAGGTAGGGGTACACGATTTGTGGGCAAGCGATGCCCATCACTGGACCCATCTGGTCTTCGGGCAGGTTGCGGATTTCGAAAATGCCACCTTGCTTGCACTCGACCAAGAAAACGGTCTTGTCGGCAATTTTGGTGTGCACGGTCGCGGTCACACAGACCTCAAAAACGCCCTCGGCCACGGGTGTGGCTTCCACGCCCAACTGGATGTCCACGCTGGGTTGCTGCTGGTCGAGCAAGATGGCGGGTGAATTGGGTTGCTCCAGCGAAGCCTCTTTCAGGTAAACACGCTGAATCTGGAAAACAGGGGCTTGGGCTTCTGGGCTTGGGGTGACAGCGGTATCGGTCATGGATAACTCTTTGAAAGGGTGGCGCCGAAATCAAACGGGCCTAAGAAATAGAAAGACTGGCAATTATCAGCGATGAAAGACGACGCTCAGCGCGGCCAAGGCTTGTGAAAACCCTGACTGTCCGGCTTGGCTTCAGGCTGCTTGAAGCAAGGGCAGCAAACCACCTTTGGCGTCCAGCGCCATCAGGTCATCACAACCACCCACATGGGTCTGGCCAATGAAAATCTGAGGCACCGTGCGACGGCCGGTGATTTGCATCATGTGATCGCGTTGAGCAGGATCGGTATCGATTCGGATTTCCTCGATCTGCTCGACCCCTTTGGACTTGAGAATTTGTTTGGCCCTAACGCAGTAAGGGCAAACAGCGGTGGTGTACATCTTGACGGCGGTCATGGGGGTTCCTTTTGGAATGCGGTGGGAAATGGGTCAAAAACGGGTTCAGGATTTTTCGGTGGGCATGCTGGCCGCGGTCCAGGCGCGTAAACCGCCCGAGAGGGACTGCACGTTCTCGTAGCCGAGTTTGCGTGCGGTTGCCGCAGCGCGGGCCGAACGCGCCCCCACCTGACACACCATGATGACCTGGGCCGATTTGTTTTTGACCACTTGCGCCAGTTTGTCCTCGAGCTGGCCCAAGGGTAAGTTTTTGGCCCCGATCACATGGCCACGGGCAAATTCATCGGGCTCACACACGTCGATGACCACCGCTTTGTCGCGGTTCATCAGCTGCACCATGGCTTGCGGGTCCAGGCCACCGCCCTTGGTCAACACCGGCAAAAGCAAAGCCAAACCCGAAGCCAGCGCCATGGCCAACAACATCCAGTTATCTATAAGAAAGTTCACGAATCAGACCTTTAGAGGCAAAAAAACAAAGGCCTGACGAAAGGCCAACCAGCTCAGATTCTAAAATGACGGGCTCAACCCTTTGTTTCACCCCCTTCTGTGCCCCCTTTTGCGGCCCGATTTGCCCATGTACAAACTTGTCCTCATTCGCCACGGCGAATCCACCTGGAACCTGGAAAACCGCTTCACCGGCTGGACCGATGTGGACCTGACCCCCACGGGTGTGAGCCAAGCCATGTCGGCCGGCAAACTGCTCAAGGCCGAAGGTTGGGACTTTGACCTGTGCTACACCTCGGTGCTCAAGCGGGCCATCCACACCCTCTGGTACACCCTCGACGAGATGGACCGCACCTGGCTGCCCGTGGTCAAGGACTACCGCCTCAACGAACGCCACTACGGGGCCCTGCAGGGACTGAACAAAGCCGATATGGCTAAAAAGTTTGGCGACGAGCAGGTGCTGGTCTGGCGCCGCAGCTACGACACCCCACCGCCCGCCCTGGAAGCGACCGACCCCCGATGCGAGCGCAGCGACCGCCGCTACCCCGATGAAGCCGTGGTGCCCCTGACTGAATGCCTGAAAGACACCGTGGCCCGTGTTCTGCCCGCTTGGAATGACAGCATTGCCCCCAGCATCCAGGCAGGCAAACGTGTCTTGATTGCCGCACACGGTAACTCCATCCGCGCCCTGATCAAATATTTGGACGGCATCTCCGAAACCGACATCGTGCACCTGAACATCCCCAACGGGATCCCCTTGGTGTACGAACTGGACAAGGACCTGAAGCCTATTCGCCACTACTACCTGGGTGACGCCGAAGATGCCGCCAAAGCCGCTGCTGCGGTGGCTGGCCAAGGCAAAGCCTGACCGCGCCGCGGCATTTACAGGAAATTACACGCCAAGCCCCACGGCGCGGGGCTTGCGGGTGTATATTGGTTCGAATTTCACTGCACATGCACACGCAAAATGGGACATAAACTCAAGATCGTCGGTTGGCTCAGCATTGGCGCTCTGGCCGGAGCCCTCACGACCGTGTCGCTGCAAACCGTGGCACGCGGCAACATGTCCCCCCTGCCGCTGGAAGAGCTGCAGCAACTGGCGGCCGTGTTCGGCATGGTCAAAAGCGACTACGTCGAACCGGTGGACGAGAAAAAACTGATCACCGAAGCCATCTCTGGCATGGTGTCCAGCCTGGACCCGCATTCACAGTACTTCGACAAGAAAAGCTTCAAAGAGTTTTCTGAAGGCACCTCTGGGCGCTTTGTCGGTGTGGGCATCGAAATTAGCCAGGAAGATGGCTTGGTCAAGATCGTCACCCCCATCGAAGGCTCCCCGGCAGACCGGGCCGGTCTCAAAACCAATGACCTGATCACCAAAGTCGATGACACCCCCCTCAAAGGGCTGTCGCTCAGCGAAGCGGTCAAACGCATGCGGGGCGAGCCCAAGACCAAGGTCGTGCTCACCGTTTTCCGCAAAGATGAGAACCGCACCTTCCCGGTCACCATCATCCGCGAAGAGATCAAGACCCAATCGGTCAAATCCAAACTCATCGAGCCGGGCTATGGCTGGATCCGCGTGTCCCAGTTCCAAGAGCGCACTGTCGAAGACTTTGCCCGCAAGATCGAAGACATGTACAAGCAAGACCCTCAGCTCAAGGGCCTGGTGCTTGACTTGCGCAACGACCCGGGTGGCTTGCTGGACGCGGCTGTGGCCCTGTCTGCGGCTTTCTTGCCCGAAAACGTCACGGTGGTCACCACCAACGGCCAATTGGCCGAGAGCAAATTCACCTACAAGGCCTCGCCCCAGTTCTGGCGGCGCAACAGCAGCAACGACCCCATCACCCGCATGACACAGGCCACCGGCGGTGCGCTGAAAAAAGTGCCTTTGGTGGTGTTGGTCAACGAAGGCTCGGCCTCGGCCAGCGAGATCGTGGCCGGTGCTTTGCAAGACTACAAACGCGCCACCCTCATGGGCAGTCAGACCTTTGGCAAAGGCTCGGTGCAGACCGTGCGCCAGTTGGGCCCTGACACCGCCCTCAAGATCACTACTGCGCGTTACTACACGCCCACAGGCCGCGCCATTCAGGCCAAAGGCATCGTGCCGGATGTGATGCTGGACGAGACTGAAAACGGCAACGTCTTTGCCGCTTTGCGCACCCGTGAAGCCGACTTGCAAAAGCACCTCTCCAACGGCAAGGAAGCCGAAGAGAAAAAAGACCCGGCCCGCGAGCAAGCGCGTGAGGACGCCATGAAAAAGCTGGAAGAAGAGGCCAAAAAGCCTGTGGCCGAGCGCCGCTTGCCCGAGTTTGGTTCCGACAAGGACTTCCAGCTGGCCCAAGCCCTCAAGCAACTCAAAGGCCAACCGGTCAAAGCCAGCACCACCTTGGCCGAGCGCAAAGTCGATAAGAAAGACTGAACGCCAAGGACAGACTGAATCAGCCCATGGATGACACGCAGCTGCTGCGCTATTCGCGGCACATCCTGCTCAACGAATTGGGCATTGACGGTCAGGAAAAACTCCTGACCTCGCATGCCCTCATCATCGGTGCAGGCGGTCTGGGCTCTCCGGTCAGCTTGTACTTGGGCAGTGCAGGCGTGGGCCACATCACCGTGGTCGACCACGACGAGGTGGACGCCACCAACTTGCAGCGCCAAATTGCCCACACCCTGGACCGGGTGGGTCAGTACAAAGCCGAATCGGTGCGCACCGCCATCGCCCAGATCAACCCCGATGTGCGTGTCACGCCCATCACGCAACGCGCGGATGAGGCCCTGCTGAACACCTTGGCGGCCCAAGCCGATGTGGTGATCGACTGCTGCGACAACTTTGAAACCCGCCAAGCCGTGAACAAAGCCTGCGTGGTGCACCACAAGCCCTTGGTTTCGGGCGCGGCCATCCGCATGGACGGCCAGGTCTCGGTGTTTGACAGCACACAAGCCGATGCGCCTTGCTACGCCTGCATCTTCCCGCCTGAGCAGCTGCCCGAAGAAACCCGTTGCGCCACCATGGGCGTCTTCGCACCGCTGGTGGGCATCATCGGCACGGTGCAGGCGGCCGAAGCCCTCAAGATCCTGAGCGGCATGGGCAGTCACATGGCCGGGCGTTTGCTCATGCTCGACGGGCGCGAGCTGTCTTGGACCGACATCCGCATGCAGCGCAACCCGGATTGCCCGGTGTGCGCGGCCCATCGCGCCTGACATTCGCCACAGGCCGCTCGTTCAAGAGGCGAGGCAGCTGCCGTTAAACTTTCTGAACAAGGACGGTGACATGGGCTCCTCACGCCCGGCAAACACCCCTCGCTTTTCCTTTTGCGCCTGCCGCTGCAAGGCAGCATAAGGCCCCCGACCCGTGCGAAACCGATAAGCCCAAGCAATGCCCGAGCGCACCATTTCGGCGCCCAAGTCCACCCCATTCACCGTCAAACGGCCGATGTCCCGCCCATAGCTGTCGTGCCCCAGCGACTGAACCTGCACCGACTTGCGCAAGGCCAAGGCCATCATGGCGTCACGCGCCGCAGCACCACCGGGCTGGCAAGTTTCAGGGGCATCCACGGCATCGAGGCGCAATTTGACGGGTTCTTGCTGGCCCGGGCGCACCACCAACACCGTGTCGCCGTCCATCACCCAGCTGACCCAGCCGGTCCAGACATCGGCCTGAGCGGGGGCCTCTTTTGCAAAAACACTCCCCAAGCCGCACAAGAGGAGCAGAGCCGCTGCACAGGCCCTCATCCCGGACTCCGCGACAGGGGGCCGCGCCTGCGGTTGGCTCTGGGCCAATGGGGACTGAGCTCGACCACCAGGCTTTGGGCACGCGCCTGCAAACGCGCCAGTACATCGTCAAACTGCACCACCTCGTCGGCCTGCAAGGCACTCAAAATCTGGCCATTGATGGCCTGAATACTCGGCATCAAATCGTCGTACAACTGCCGCCCTGCTGGCGTCAACTCCACCCGCGCACCTCGCCGATCACCGGGCGTGACCGTGCGCAGCACGAATTGTTTTTTGACCAAGGCTGTCAAGATGCGTGAAGTGCGGGCGCGGTCACGGTGCATGCGCTCGGCCAGCACCGAGGGAGGCAACCCCCCGTTTTCATACAACTGCGCCACCACCGCCCATTCACGCCGCGTGATGCCAAAACCCCCTTCACACAAACGCACCACCAAGGCTCCGGCCGTGCTGGACAAGCGGCCCAAACGGTAGAGCAACAGGTCATCGATCGAGGCCAGGCGTTGGGATGGAGACAGCGACATCAGGGTTTTCCGGGGGAATGATTGATTAGATCAATTGTCATGACAGGCCCTACATTGTGGACTGACAGCATCGGGAAACCCGTGATTTTTGTAACCTCACACCAGGAGACACCCATGAAAAACATCTACCAACTGACCCGCAGAACCTTGGGCTTGGCCGCCCTGTCGCTGGCGGTGCTTTCGCCCAGCTTGCAGGCCCAAGAAAAGCCGCCCCTCAAAATTTTGGTGGGTTTCCCGCCCGGCGGCTCCGCCGATGTGCTGGCCCGCATGGTGGCTGATGCGCTGCGCGACGACTTTGGCACCATCGTGGTGGACAACAAACCCGGCGCTGGTGGGCGCATTGCCCTGAACATGACCAAAACGGCCAAACCCGATGGCCAGACCGTGATCATTTTGCCCAGTGGCCCCATGGTGCTGTTTCCCCACGTTTACAAAAAACTGGACTATGACGCAGTGAAGGACTTCACACCGATTTCTCAAATCGCCCGCTTCCAGTTTGGTGTGGTCTCTGGCCCTGCCAGCAATGTGAAAAGCATCGCCGAGATGGCGGCCAAAGCCAAATCCGACCCGGCTACTGCCAGCTACGGCACACCCGGCGCAGGCACATTGCCGCATTTCATGGGCGTATTACTCGAGCAATCGGCAGGCATCAACCTCAACCACATCCCCTTCCAGGGAGGTGCCCCGGCCAACAACGCCTTGCTGGGTGGCCACATCGGCTACAAATTTGACGTGGTCTCGGAAACCGCCGAGCTGCACCGCACGGGCAAAGTGCGCATCATCGCCGTGACGGGCGCACAACGCGACGCGCAAGTACCGGAGGTGCCCACCCTCAAAGAGTCTGGCGTCAACATGGAAGCCACCGCCTGGTTTGCCATGTACGGCCCTGCAGGCCTGCCTGCCGAGGCGCTCAGCCGTCTGGAAAAAGCCATGATGAAGATCGCCCGCCAACCGGCCATGAAAGAAAAAATGGTCAAACTGGGCTATGAACCGATTGGCTCGAGCTCAGCCGAATTGGCCGCAGCGCAAAAAACCGATTTGAACCGCTGGGAAAAACCCATCAAGGCCACCGGCGTGCAACTGGACTGACATCGACACACAACACCCCATGACGCAACGCCCCAACATCATCTTCATCGTGGCCGATGACCTCGGCTTTGCCGACCTCGGCTGCTACGGCGGCCGCGACGCGAAGTTCGGCAAGGTCTCGCCCGTGCTCGACCAGCTCGCTGCCAACGGCCTCAAGTTCACGCAAGGCTATTCCAACTCGCCCGTGTGCTCACCCACCCGCTTTGCGCTGATGACCGCCCGTTACCAGTACCGCCTGCGCGGCGGGGCCGACGAGCCCATCAACAGCAAGAGCAAAGGCAGCACGGTACTGGGCCTGCCGCCCGAGCACCCCACACTGCCCTCATTGCTCAAGGCCAGCGGCTACCGCACCGCCTTGATCGGCAAATGGCACCTGGGTTACCCGCCGCACTTCAGCCCCATCAAGTCGGGCTACGAAGAGTTCTTTGGCCCCATGTCGGGCGGGGTGGATTACTTCACCCATGCCAGCAACAACGGCACACACGACCTCTACACCAACGAGGAAGAAAAACACGAAGACGGCTACCTGACCGATCTGATCTCTAGCAGAGCGGTGGACTTTGTGAACCGCATGGCCCCGGGCGCTGAGCAAGGCACCCCTTTCTTTTTGAGCCTGCACTACACCGCGCCGCACTGGCCCTGGGAAACCCGCGAAGACCATGCGCTGGCCCAAGAGGTCAAAGACAACCTCTTCCACCTGCACGGCGGCAACATCCACACTTACCACCGCATGATCCACCACATGGACGAGGGCATTGGCTGGTTGGTGGACGCGCTCAAAAAAACAGGCCAGCTCGACAACACCCTGATCGTCTTCACCAGCGACAACGGCGGCGAGCGGTTCTCTGACAACTGGCCACTGGTGGGCGGCAAGATGGACCTGACCGAAGGCGGCATCCGCGTGCCGTGGATCGCCCACTGGCCTGCCGTGATTGCACCCGGCGGCACCTCCACCCAGCACTGCATGACCATGGACTGGTCGGCCACCATGGTGGAGTTGGCGGGGGCCAAGGCGCGGGACGACTTGCCCTTTGACGGTGTGTCCATGCTGCCTGTGCTCCGCGACGCCCAGCAC
>JAKFXJ010000254.1 GCA_021731425.1 Limnohabitans sp.
CCAAGACGGCTGGTGGTGGCATGCACCAGAGATCTCCAACAAGTCCATCCGCCGCCGCATCCTGAAAGAAACACTGTTTCGGTGACAACTCAGCCCGGTTCACCTCTTTGAAGTGAACCGGGTTTTGAACTTTCAGCGACCCGCGTGAAGCTTGCTGTCGGCGAAGCGCTCGCCACGTAACAACTGCCAAGGAGCCTTGTGGTAAAGGTAGATGTCGTGGAAGGGATCGGTGATGATCTTGGTCATCCACACCAGACCGGTTTGCACGTCTTGCAGGAAAAACAAATGCACCGTGCGAAACAGCAAGGCCGCCACACCCAGGTAAAGCCAGGCATAACCCACTGCACGTAAAAATTCAAACCATGTCTCATGCACGGGCAGCAATCCCATGAAGCCAGGGTTCATGAAAATGGCCAAAGGCAACACGGCCCAAACACTCAGCAACACCACCTTACGGCGCAAGTTATAGCCCACCTTGATCTCTTCTTTGAATTCGTTGGTGGCCTCGTTGACATGGTCATAACCCAAGGGCTCAAAGAAAAAGTGACCGGCTTGTCGGGAGGTCATGGACACCATCCAGGCCAACAAAGCCGCCATGGCCGGGTCTATCCACAGCAGGCCATAGGCCACCACAAAAGCCGAGGCACTGAGCAAATGCAAGGACTGGTTGATGCGGCAGTGATGGTAGTAACGGTGATCGTCCCAACGCTGAATTTCCAAAGCTTTCAAGAAATCTTTCACAAGCACCTCACAAGTTGAATGTGTGAAGATCATCAACAATTCGTGTGAAAAAACAATGACATGGCTTTTGTCATCAAACTGTTAAAACCTGCGTTCACGATAGGGGCATGCTTGAATCAGACAACGCGACATATTTGGTCGAAAATTTTGTCCCGGCCAATGCCCCCTTGCGCATTGCGGTGGTCACTGAAACCTGGCCACCCGAGGTCAATGGCGTTGCACTGACCCTGTCACGATTGATCCAAGAGCTGAGTCAACGCCAACACACCATCCAACTCATCCGTCCACGACAAGACCGCTACGAAACCGAAAGCCATCGTGAAGGTTGGAGTGAGCTGTTGCTTAAAGGCATGCCCATACCGCGCTACCCCCAGCTCAAGCTGGGCTTTCCCAGCAAAAAATCCTTGATCCAGGCCTGGACGCTGCAACGGCCTGACTTGGTACACATCGCCACCGAGGGGCCATTGGGCTGGTCTGCACTGCAAGCGGCCAGGGTCTTGCGTTTGCCTGTCACCTCTGACTTCAGAACCAATTTTCAAAGCTACAGCAAACACTACGGTGTCGGTTGGTTGCAAAAACCCATCGTGGCTTACTTGCGCAAATTTCACAACCGGACCCTGTGCACCATGGTGCCCACACAGGGCATGCATGATCAGCTCAAGCTCTTGGGGTTCAACAACCTCCAGGTGGTAGCACGCGGCGTGGACACCCAGCTTTTTACCCCCAGCAAACGCAGCCCCAGCTTGCGCAGCCAATGGCAAGTCGATGACAAGACCGTGGTCATCTTGTCGGTAGGGCGCTTGGCAGCCGAAAAAAATCTGGATTTGACGGTCAATACCTACCAAGTCCTGAAGCAAAACAAGCGCCCAGTCCAGCTTGTTTTTTGCGGCGATGGCCCTTATCGCGCCAAACTGCAGGCCGACTGCCCAGAGGCGATTTTTATGGGCATGGCCACACACGCACAACTGGCGGTGGCTTACGCCAGTGCCGATCTGTTTGTCTTTCCCAGTCTGACCGAAACATTTGGCAATGTGACCCTGGAAGCGCTGGCCAGCGGCACCCCAGTCCTGGCCTTTGATTGTGCTGCCGCCAAAGAGGTCATCAAAGACGAGCACAACGGTTGGCTCGTTCCTGGCGAAGACGCCCAACGTTTTGTTTTGCGTGCTTTGGCCATCACCCAAAATGCCTCGACTTTGAAAGCGGCACAACTGAACGCAGCCAGCAGCATTCAAAAATGGGAGTGGTCCAGCATTGCCACCCAAGTCGAAAATATGTTCCGTAGGGTCTTGGCAACTGCCTTAACTGAGCGCTGAATTGGGCAGTGCCGACTTGTTTCGCCAAGGCCAAGCAGCCAGCCACAAAGGCAATGACAAACACAGCATGATGACCAATAAGGGCCACTCCCATGACACCAACAGACTGTAAATTCCCAACACCAGCAAGACACTCAGATTCTCGTTAAAACCCTGCACAGCAATAGATCGACCAGGCGGCATGATCTTGTGACCACGGTGTTGCAGCAAAGCATTCATGGGCACCAACAACATGCCGCCAGCCCACCCAGCAAGCAGCAACATGGGCACGGCCAACCAAAGGCTCTGCGTCAGGGCCAAGGCCGGCATCAAACAAGCCAGCACCATGGCCCACACCATCTGTTTGCGAGCGCGGAAAATTCGACTGGTGAATGCCGCCATGGCCGCTCCACCGATGACACCAAGAGCGACAAGGCCTTGCAAATACGCGCCATGTTGAAGCGTCAAACCAGCATGGGACTGTGCCCAAACCAGTACCACAAATTGCAGTGCAGCACCCACCCCCCAGCTGAAAGTGGTGACCCGCAAAGACACCCCTCCCAAGGGATCTCGCCACAACTTCAAATTGTTCGTCCAAAAGGCCGACCAACGCAGATCTGACCATGACCATGCCGGCTGCGCAGGTGAGCGCAAGGCGTACATGCCCGCATTGAGGATGGCTGAAAGCACATACAACAAGCAGATCACAGCCAAACCCATACCGATTTGGGTTTCAACCAACCCACTTTTCAAAGGCAAGTTCCATCCAGTCGCAGCCCCCTCCCCTCCGATGGGTCCTGCGCTCATCAACCAACCACCCAAGACCACACCCCACAAAACAGACAGCACCACCGAGACTTCTAGAAAGGCATTGGCTTTGACCAGTCCTGCAGCAGGCACGGTTTCAGTGAGCAAACCGTATTTTGCGGGGGCGTACACCGAAGCAGCAAAACCAGTCAGGGCAAAAGCCAATAAGGGGTGAGTTCCTGTCCAAAGCCCGATGACGGCCAACAACTTAAGCGAGTTCATGACCAGCATGACATGGCGTTTTTGAAACGCATCGGCCACAGGTCCCACCAAACTGGCCAGCACCACATAAGACACGGTGAAGGCCATTTTCAACACGGGTGCCCACCAAGCAGGGTAGCCTTGCTCATGCAAGAAAAAGATGCCCAGCAACAAAAAGGCGTTGTCTGCCAGCCCACTGAAAAACTGGGCCAGTATCAAAAAGGCAAAGCCTTTAGGCATTCATCCATTCAGACGCGGTTGCTGCACCAACCGGTGCCCCGAAATCCATCAGCTGAGCCAGGTCATTGCGTCGACCCACACCTTGGTAAGCCATGCCCAATTCACTCAGGGCCTCGGGGTTGTAAAGGTTGCGCCCATCCAAAATGAAGGGTTTGCGCATCAATGCTTTCATAGCCTCGAAGTCCGGGTTGTGAAAATTTTTCCACTCGGTCAACACCATCAAGGCATCAGCCCCCTCCAAGGCCTGCATGTCTGAAGCGGCCAATTCAAATCGCTCCAACAGATGCGCTTCTTGGCTCATGTCCAGGCGCAAGGCTTCCAAAGCCTGAGGACCGGCCACAGGGTCAAAGGCACTGACGTGTGCACCACGCAACAACAATTGACGAATGACCACGCGGCTGGGCGCCTCACGCATGTCATCGGTATTGGGCTTGAATGCCAGGCCCCAAACAGCGATTTTTCGGTCCGTCAGGTCTTGGCCCATGTGCTGGGTCAATCGGTCCACCAAAATCATTTTCTGGCGCTCATTGACCAGCTCTGTGGCACTGACCACCGCCATGCTGTGCCCATGGGCCTTGGCAGTATTCACCAAGGCCTGCGTGTCCTTGGGGAAACAGCTTCCGCCGTAACCACAACCCGCATACAAAAAGCTGTGTCCAATTCGGCTGTCAGCACCAATGCCCCGGCGGATGTGGTCCACATCGGCCCCCAACACATCGGCCAAATTGGCCATTTCATTCATGAACGAAATGCGTGCGGCCAGCATGGCGTTGGCGGCGTATTTGGTCAACTCAGCGCTGCGCACATCCATCCACACGGTGCGGGCATGGTGCCGGTTGAAGCTGGCATACAAATCACCCATCATGCGGCGGCTACGGCCATGGTGCGGCCCCTCGTCCACGCCCACCACAATGCGGTCGGGTCGCATGAAATCGTCAATCGCCGCACCTTCTTTGAGGAACTCCGGATTGGAGACAACATCAAACAAATCCGGCGACATGCCCCGGTGCACCAACTCGTGCGAAATCGCCGCACGCACCTTGTCCGCTGTGCCCACTGGCACGGTGGATTTGTTGACCACCAACTTGAAACCCTTCAAGTGCCGGCCAATGGTGGCCGCCACAGACAAAACGTGCCCCAAGTCGGCCGAACCGTCTTCTGCGGGGGGCGTGCCCACAGCGATGAACAGGATGTCACCGTGCTCTACGGCCTCACAAGCATCGGTGGTGAAACGGATGCGCCCATCGGCTCGGTTGCGATTGAGCAGTTCTTTGAGGCCAGGCTCGTAAATCGGAACTTCACCCTCTTGCAAGGCGCGGATTTTTTCCTCGTCCTTGTCCAAGCACACCACCTTGAAACCCAGGTCCGACAAGCATGCGCCTGTGACCAAACCGACATAACCCGAACCGATGACTGTGACACGCATGGCAAACCTCCAAGTTTGCTCAGCATGTTCCACTTCAAACGTGAATCGAGCGTGTCATTTTCATGAAGAAATCACGACAAGGATTGCGGCCTACTTCAGTCAAACCGCTGGTGTTGATGCACCCACCACTCGGCTTTGTGGGAACACCAACCTGAAGGTGGAGCCCTGACCCACAACACTCTCGATGCGTAATTCGCCGCCGTGGCGTTGCATGACGTGTTTCGTGATGGCCAAGCCCAAGCCCGTGCCACCGGTTTCTCTGGACCGGCTGCGGTCCACGCGGTAAAAGCGCTCGGCCAAACGCGGCAAGTGCTCAGCCGCAATGCCAGGGCCCGAGTCCTTGACGATGAACATCAGGCCCTCGGGGCTGCTCGACCAATGGATCTGGATGCGACCACCCAAAGGCGTATAACGAATGGCGTTGCTGACCAGGTTAGACACCGCGCTCAACAACTCCGAGCGTGTGCCCATCACATACACATCGGGTACAGGCGCAAATTCCAACTGATGCACAGGCCCCTGGCCTTTGTTGGCCATCCAGTCCGAAAACGCCTGGGCTTCGGTGGTCACTTGCAGCATCAAAGCCGCCAAAGAAACCTTTTCTTGTGTGCTGGGTAACTGGCTGCCCTCGAGTTGCGAGAGCATCAACAAGTCGGCCACCAAGGACTGCATGCGGTCCGATTGCGCCGACATGAGGTGCAAGTATTGTTGAGTTTCATCTGCACCCAAGGGAATGGACTGAAGGGTTTCCACAAAGCCGCTGAGCACCGTCAAAGGTGTGCGGATTTCGTGGGAGACGTTGGCCACAAAATCACGGCGCATGGCATCGGCCTGCGCAAGGGCGGTGATGTCGCGTGTCAACAGCAGCGAACGCCCTTCACCATAGGCATGCAACTGCACCGACAGTTTTTGACGGTTCACCACCGAGCTGGAGCGCCCTTCAATGACCACCTCTGCGGAGTGGTCGTCCTGCGCAAAATACCGCGCGAACACTGGGTCGCGCACCAGATGGACGACGTGCTGCAAACGGTCCCTTTGGGCGTCTAGGCCCAAGTGGGCCGCAGCGGTGTCGTTGCACCATTCGATGCGGGCTTGTTCGTCCAGCAAAATCACGCCATTAGGCGAGGCTTGAATGGCCAGCAAAAAATCCTGCAGCTGTTTTTGGTGCACAGCAGCCAGCTTTTCCTGCTGACGCAGCATGCGTTGCACACGCACCGAAATTTCGCGCCAAACACCGTTCCAAGGCGGATCTTGGTGCAAAACCGGCGCACTCAGCCAGCGCTCTAGGCGGTCCAGCTTCCACAGCAGTGTGGCGGCATAGATGAACACAGCGATGAGCGCACCCAGAACAGCCCCCAAGGGGCCGCCTAAAAACCAGCCAGGTGTTCCCGCCAAGCCCACCAAAAAGAGCATTTCGAGAAGCCAAAAAAGCATGCTTGACCTGACTTCAAACTGAGGGCGTGGGGGTGAACCGGTAGCCCGCGCCGCGCACGGTCTCAATCATATTGCCCGCCTCACCCAGCGACTCGCGCAGGCGTTTGACGTGCACATCCACTGTGCGCTCTTCGATATACACATGGTCGCCCCAAACCTTGTCGAGCAATGACCCCCGGCTGTGCACCCGCTCAGGGTGACGCATGAGGTAGTGCAAGAGCTTGAACTCTGTTGGCCCAACTTTGAGGGGCTTGTCGGCCAAATTAACCCGGTGCGTATCAGCATCGAGCTGCAACTCGCCCATTTTGACCACGCCCCCCGATGCCTCGGGCACGCGGCGGCGCAGCACCGCACGGATGCGGGCCAGAAGCTCGCGTGGCGAGAAAGGTTTGACGATGTAATCGTCAGCCCCGGCATCCAGGCCAGCCACCCGGTCGGCCTCGTCGCCTCGCGCCGTCAGCATCAAAATGGGCACTGTCTTAGTACGTGCAGTGCCTCGCCATTTGCGGGCCAGGGCCAGACCACTCTCGCCGGGCAGCATCCAGTCCAGCAAGATCACGTCGGGCAAGATCTCGTCGAGCTCACGCTGGGCCGTTTCGGCATCGATGGCCCAGACCGGCTGAAAGCCGTTGTGCCGAAGATTCACCGCAATCAGCTCGGCAATCGCCGGTTCATCCTCGACGATCAGGATGCGAGGAATGGTTCTCATTGGACCGCTTTTTCAATCTCGGTCAAGGCGGTGTGGCGCACGTCGGCCCCTTTGACCACATAAATCACAAACTCAGCGATGTTCTTGGCATGGTCACCAATGCGCTCGATAGCCTTGGCCACAAACAACAAGTCCAGGCTGGCCGAGATCGTGCGGGGGTCTTCCATCATGTAGGTGACCAGCTTGCGCACAAAACCATTGAATTCGGCGTCGATCAAGTCGTCCTCTTTCAAGATGACCAGCGCGGTGTTCACATCCAGGCGGGCGAAGGCATCGAGTGCTTTGCGCAGCAAGCCGGTGGCCAGATCGGCCGCGACCCGCAATTCGGAGGATGGCAAATTGCGAGGACTGCCCTGCTCCAAGATCAGCTTGACCATGCGGGCGATGCGCTCAGCCTCATCACCGGCACGCTCCAAGTTGCCGGTGATTTTGGAGATGGCCATGAGCAAACGCAAATCGCGTGCGGTAGGCTGGCGGCGGGCGATGATCGAGGCCAATTCGGCATCGATTTCGACCTCCAGGGCATTGACCTGCCGCTCGGTGGCCACGACTTGTTCGGCCACTTCGGAGCTGAACTGGGCCAGTGCATAGACCGCATGGCGCGTTTGTGATTCGACCAAACCGCCCAATTCCAGAACGCGTGAAGATACGCCGGTCAGTTCGGCATCAAATTGACTTGAAATGTGCTTGTCCATGGAGGTCTCCTGATCAGCCGAAACGGCCGGTGATGTAGTCTTCGGTTTCTTGCTTGGCGGGCTTCATGAAAATCTGCTCGGTCTGGCCAAATTCGACCAGCTCGCCCAAGTACATGTAAGCCGTGAAATCGGACACACGCGCAGCTTGCTGCATGTTGTGCGTCACGATGGCCACGGTGTATTCCTTTTTCAACTCGCTCACCAACTCTTCGACTTTGGCAGTCGAGATCGGGTCCAATGCCGAGGTGGGCTCATCGAGCAGGATGACCTTGGGTTTGACGGCCACCGTGCGGGCAATGCACAAACGCTGCTGCTGACCGCCTGAGAGCGACAGACCGCTTTGGCCCAATTTGTCTTTGACTTCGTTCCAAATGGCCGCCTTGGTGAGAGCAGACTCCACGCGCTCGTCCATGTCAGAGCGGCTGAGGTTCTCGTACAAACGCACACCAAAGGCGATGTTGTCGTAAATGGACATGGGGAACGGTGTGGGCTTTTGGAACACCATGCCAATTTGCGCACGCAGCAAGTTCAGGTCTTGGCCTTTGTCCAGGATGTTCTGGCCATAAAAGTTGATCTGGCCCTCTGCACGCTGGCCAGGGTAGAGGCTGTACATGCGGTTGAGCGTGCGCAACAAGGTGGACTTGCCGCAACCGGATGGACCAATGAAGGCTGTGACACGGTGCTCGGCGATGTTCAGATTGACGTTTTTCAGGCCTTTGAATTTGCCGTAATAAAAGTCCAGATTGCGCACTTCGAGGGCGTTTTGAGTCGGTGTCTTGTCAGGCATGTTGATTCCTGTGTGTACAAAAAGAGAGGGTCGTGGAATTCGAAACTATCAGCCTCAGGCCGACTGTTTGTCTCTGAAAAACACACGGGCCAAGATATTCAAAACCAGTACCGTCATGGTGATCAAGAGTGCCCCACCCCAAGCCAGACGAATCCAGTTGTCATAAGGACTCATGGCAAATTGGAAAATCACGACCGGCAAATTGGCCATGGGCTTGCTCATGTCATCGTTGTAGAACTGGTTGCTCAATGCAGTGAACAACAAAGGCGCTGTCTCACCGCTGATACGGGCGATGGCCAACAAAACACCGGTAATCACACCGCTTTTGGCCGCACGCAGGGTCACCGACAGGGACACTTTCCAACGCGGCGCCCCCAGAGCAAAAGCCGCCTCGCGCAAGCTGCCGGGCACCAAGCGGAGCATGTTTTCAGTGGTCCGCATGACCACAGGCACAGCAATCAGCGCCAGCGCCAAGCTGCCTGCGTAGCCAGAGAAGCCACCCAAGGTGGCCACGGCGATGGCGTACACAAACAAACCAATCACGATCGATGGCGCCGACAACATGATGTCGGTCACAAAACGGGTCAACTCAGCCGTTTTGCTTTGATCACCGTATTCGGTGAGGTATATGCCCGCCAAGATGCCCACTGGCGTCGCCACCAACACCGACAAACCCACCATCATCAAACTGCCCACGATGGCATTTCGCAATCCACCGCCATCGGTGCCTGGCGCAGGAGTGTCCTTGGTCAAGATGTTCCAGTCCAGGGCGGCAAAGCCGTTGGAAAACAAGACCACCAAAATCCACAGCAAAACGGTCAAACCCAATCCCATGGCGAGCATGGAGGTGACCATGCCCCAAGCATTGGCCATGCGACGACGACGGTAAAGCGCGTGATTCATGTTCATTGACATGTCAGAACCCCTTGGCTTTTTCAGCCCGATTGATCATGATTTTGGCCAGGGCCAGCACCACAAAAGTGATCACAAACAGAAGGAAGCCGAGCGCAAACAAAGAAGACATGTGGAAGTCGGCGGCCTCGCCAAATTCGTTGGCCAAGGTCGATGCTATCGATGTGCCTGGAGAGAAAAGCGAAGTGGGCATGCGGTTGGCATTGCCGATCACAAAGGTCACCGCCATGGTCTCGCCCAAGGCGCGACCCAAGCCGAGCATGATGCCGCCGATGACACCTTTTTGGGTGTAAGGCAACACGATCTTGC
>JAKFXJ010000257.1 GCA_021731425.1 Limnohabitans sp.
GTTGGGACAGTTCGGCATAGCTCAGTCGAAACTGCTCGCCCGAGGCCTCAACGATGTGCAAAGCCGGTGCTGGGCGTACACGGCTTCAACGACTACAGCAAAGCTTTTGAACCCACGGCGCAACACCTGGTGGGTGAACTCGGTGCCACGGTGTATGCCTACGACCAGCGCGGCTTTGGGGCCAACCCTCAAGCCGGCATTTGGCGCGGCGAAGACACGCTCTTATCCGACCTTCGCCACATCGCCTCGCAACTGCGCGAGCGGCATCCCGGCGTGCCGCTCACCGTCGTGGGTGAGAGCATGGGTGGCGCTCTGGTGTGGGTGGCAGCGGCCGAATCGCCGGGTTTAATGGCAGACCTCATTGTGCTCAAAGCCCCCGCCGTCTGGGGCGCACAAAGCATGCCTTGGTATCAGAGGCTCAGCCTGCAATTCATGAACGCCGTGGCCCCCGACATGGTCTTCACTGGGCGGGGGGTGCAATCGCTGGGCATCACCCCCACCAACGACCCGGAAGTCTCGCGCGATCTGGGGCGAGACCCGCTGTTCATCAAAGCCACACGCGTCAGCAGCCTGGCTGGGGTGACATCTCTGATGGGCCGCGCCCAAAACCTGAACACCCTGCCCCCGCAGCGCAGCCTGGTGCTGTATGGCCTGCGCGACCGCATCATTCCGCCCTCACCCGTATGCGACTGGTTGAACCACCTGAACGCTGCTGGCAAGGCTGGTACCGCGCTCGACTGGGTGGTCTACCCCGAAGGCTGGCACCTGCTGACGCGCCAGCTTCAAACCCGCGAAGTGCTGCAAGACCTGCAACATTGGCTGCAGCAAAAACCATTGAGTCGGCGGCAAAGCCCACAACAAGCCCAAGAATCGGTGTGCGGCAAACGCCCTGGATGATCTAATCTACATTACGGGCAGATTGCACAAAGTTAGTGAGTTTTCAATCGTGTCCACCGCCCTGATGATTCTGAGATGACGGATTTCCAGGCGCTAAACTGACCAACGCCGTATGGCTTAGCCCGCCAAAACCCGATGAGGAGCCCATGAGCGAACTTGAACAATTTTTGGCCAGCCGCGATGCTCTGCTAACCCACCGCACCGATTACGAGGCCGCTTTGTCAGCCTTTAAGTGGCCTAATTTGAGGCATTTCAACTGGGGGCTGGACTACTTTGACATCATCGCACGGAACAACCCAGCACCGGCTTTGCACATCGTTGAGGCCTCGGGCGAGCAGTTTCGACTGAGCTATGCCGAACTGTCCCAACGCTCCAACCAAGTGGCCAATTGGTTGGTAGATTTGGGTGCACGCAAGGGCGACCGGATTTTGCTGATGATGGGCAACGAGGTGCCGCTGTGGGAAACCATGCTGGCGGCAATCAAACTCGGCGTCGTTCTGATCCCTGCCACCACCATGCTGTCGGGTGACGATTTGCAAGACCGCCTAGAACGTGGACGGGTCAAGTGCATCATCACCAACGCTGTGGGTCTGGCCAAGGTGATGGATTTGCCCAGTGCTGTGACCCACGGGCTGACATTGGTCAGCGTGTCGGCCGCCGCCTCGGGTTTACCAGAAGGCTGGCACGATTACGCGCTGTCGCACCAGGCCAGCAGCGCCTTCACCTCACCTGAGCCAACCCGGGTGACCGATCCTTTGCTGGAGTATTTCACCTCGGGCACCACAGCCAAACCAAAGTTGGTACAACACACCCAGCAAAGCTACCCGGTGGGCCATTTGTCAACGTTGTATTGGCTGGGTTTGCAAAAAGGCGATGTGCATTGGACCATCAGCTCGCCGGGCTGGGCCAAGCACGCTTGGAGTTGTTTTTTTGCGCCGCTCAATGCGCAAGCCTGTGTGTTCATTTACAACTACGCACGATTCAACGGACCGGACATTCTGGGCACACTGGTACAGCATCGGGTCAACACCCTTTGCGCTCCGCCCACGGTGTGGCGCATGTTGATTCAAGAAGACCTGAAGGCCTGGCCTGTGCAGTTGCGAGAGCTGATTTCGGCGGGCGAGCCACTCAACCCCGAGGTCATTGATCAAGTTCGGGCTGCTTGGCAAATCACCATCCGCGACGGTTATGGCCAAACCGAGACCACGGCCCAAATTGGCAATCCGCCAGGTGCGCCCTTGAAGGCAGGCTCCATGGGGCGACCTTTGCCCGGTTACCGCATGGTGCTGCTGAACGCCGATGGCGAACCTGCTAACGAAGGTGAGATTTGCATTGACCTGGCGCACCGCCCTACGGCCCTGATGAACGGTTATGCCGACGATCCAGACAAAACGGCCGAGGCCATGCGCGATGGTTATTACCACACAGGCGATGTGGGCCTGCGCGATGAGCAGGGTTACATCACGTATGTGGGGCGAGCCGATGATGTATTCAAGTCGTCCGGTTACCGGATCAGCCCCTTTGAGCTGGAAAGCGCCCTGATCGAGCACCCGGCCGTGGCCGAGGCGGCTGTGGTGCCTGCGCCCGATGCCGTACGCGGTTTGGTGCCCAAGGCTTATGTGATCTTGGCCCCTGGCCACGCACCAGACGCAATCACAGCGGGTGCGATTTTCAAGTTCATGCGTGAGCGGGTCTCGTCTTACAAATTGGTGCGCCGCATCGAGTTCAGTGACCTGCCCAAGACCATTTCAGGCAAGATTCGCCGAGTTGATTTGCGTGCGCAGGAAAATGAGCGTGCCCGTCAGGGCGGTCGCTTCGAGGGCGAATTTCGAGAAGATAATCCATGAGCCCATCATGCCAAAACTGACGGTGGCACTGCTGCTTGCGGCCATGCTGCTGCCCACGGCCTTTGCGCAGCGCATGTACGACGGCAGTGGCCGCCAGTTGGGTCGCGTAGATGCCGAACGTTTTTACAGCGCCTCGGGCCAGCCCATAGGCCGGGTGGATGGCGAGCGCATCTATGACGCCTCAGGGCGGCAGCTGGGGCGGATAGATGGCGAGCGGGTGTACAGCGCCTCGGGCAGCCCCATCGGTCGCATCGATGGCGAGCGGCTGTACAGCGCTTCGGGATCGCTCATGGGCCGCATGGACGGCGAGCGTCTTTACGATGCATCGGGTCGCCAGATCGGCCGCGCCGATGGGCTGCGGCGCATGCAAATGATTGTGTTCTTTTATTTCTTCATGTGAGACTTGCACCATGACCGTTCGAGAGATCCTCAAGATGGGTGATGCGCGATTGCTGCGCATGGCCGAGCCCGTGAGCACTTTTGACACGCCCGAGCTGCACGCGCTGATCGCCGACATGCACGACACCATGGCCGCCGTGAATGGCGCAGGCCTGGCGGCGCCACAAATTGGTGTGAACCTGCAGCTCGTGATTTTTGGGAGCACGGCCGTCAACCCACGCTACCCGGGGCGGCCGCTGGTGCCGCGCACCGTGCTGATCAACCCGGTCATCACGCCGCTGGGGACGGCTGAAGAAGACGATTGGGAAGGCTGCCTGTCGGTGCCAGGCTTGCGAGGCGTGGTGCCACGCTGGTCACGCATTCGTTACACCGGCTTGGACGAAAAAGGCACACCCATTGACCGCACAGTGGACGGTTTTCACGCCCGCGTGGTGCAGCACGAGTGTGACCACCTGATCGGCAAGCTTTACCCCATGCGGGTGCGCGACTTCAGCCGATTTGGGTTCACCGAGGTGCTGTTTCCAGAAATCAGCGCTGCCGAAGACGACTGACAAAGCCCTGCACATTTGGCGTTCACCCAGAACGCGAAACCATTGGGCCACTCAGCGCGGCTGTCTCAAGGGCTTGAGTAAATCGCTCAAGCCATTGTGGTCGATCTCCTGCATCAGTTGCAAAAGTTGACCCACTTCGCCCTTGGGAAATCCCTCTCGCGCAAACCAATTGAGGTAATTGCCCGGCAAATCGGCGATCAGCATGCCTTTGTGTTTGCCATAGGGCATGGGCGTGGTGACCAGTTTGACCAGGTCTTCGGGCTTCACAACGCAACCCTCACGCATCACCCCACAACCAACTGCGCACTTGGCCATAAAAGGGATCTGGTCGCGAAATCATCACCCAATGCCCGCAGGGCAAACCCTGCACGGCACTGCCGGGAGCACTGGCCACATGCGCCAGCCATTGGGGCGAGTGAAACATGAAGGGCTTGCGCTCGCCATACACAAACAAAAGGGGCATGGGCAATCGGATTGGCGATGCACCCTTGAAGCCGCCCACTGTGCCGAACCACTGCATGGCGTAGGGGTAGTTCATTTTGTAGGTGATGTGCGCTGGCTCGGTCGGGCAACGCAACCAACGGGCCATGGCGCAGGTCATGCGGGTGCCCATTTTTTCACTCAAGAGGCCACCGATTTTCCAAGCGATGGCCAACCAGACCTGATAGCCCATCACCGCGAGTTTTTCCTTCGCACCCCAGCTGCGCAGCAAGGCCCCCGAGTTGTGGTCGCCCACGTCCACCGCCACCACGCGGGCCACCCGCTCGGCGTGGCGCATGGCGAACTGGTAGCCAAAAATGCAGCCCCAGTCGTGCAGCATCAGGGTGACGGGTTGGCCTGGGCTGATGTGGTCCACGACCTGGCGCAGCAACTGACACATCTCGTCCAAGCTGGTGGCCGAAGGGCCCGTTTCAAAACCCGGCAGCGTCAATCGTGCACAGGTGGCGCGGTCTTGCAAGGCGGCCACGGTGCCGTCCCACAGGGCGCGAGTGTCAGGCCAGCCGTGCAGCATGAGAATGATCTCGTCGCCCTCACCTTGCAACCAGACTTCGGTGCCATGGACTTCGATGCACCTCTCACCACGCATTTCGGTACGCGTTTCGGAGCGCGGTTCAGAGAAGGTTGCCACGGGTCAAAGGGCCTTGGCCAGGCGCGAGACGCCTTCGAGGATCTTGTCTTCGCCCACGGTGGCAAAACTCAAGCGGAAAGTGGCGTGGTCGGGGTTGGCACAGAAGAACGGTGTGCCCGGCACAAAAGCCACGCCGTTGTCGATGGCGCGTTTGGCAAAAGCGTTGCCGTCATTCACCTTGCCGCCTGCACCTGTGAGACGCGCCCACACAAACAGACCCCCTTGCGGTTGCACAAACTCGACCGCATCACCCAATTCGCGGCGCAGCGCGTCGCCCATGGTTTGGGCACGTTGGGCATACACAGCACGCACTTTGTCCAGCGTGGCGGGCATGCGACCCGCTAACAGGTATTGCGCGGCTGTGGCCTGGGCAAAGGTGCTGGTGTGCGCGTCGCTGAACTGCTTGCACATGGTGGCTTTGCCGAGCAACTCGGCGGGTGCCACCATCCAGCCCACACGCAGACCAGGCGACAACACTTTGGACAGCGAGCCGCAATGCACCAACAGCTCGCGGCTGCCGGGCACGGTGCTGCTCAGGGCCAGCAAGCTGGGCGGTGGGGTCTCGCCAAAGTACAAATCGCCATAAGGATCGTCTTCGACAATCAAGGTCTGGTGCTTGACCGCCATTTCCAGCACTTGCTTGCGGCGCTCGGCATTCATCAGGGCGCCGCTCGGGTTGCCGAAGGTGGGGATCAAATACACAAACTTGGGTTTGTGCTCGGCGATCAGCTTTTCCAACTCGTCGGTTTTGACACCATGGCCGTCCACCGGGGCGCTGATGAGTTCGGCCCCATACAAACGGAAGCACTGGATGGTGGCCAAAAAGGTCGGTCCTTCCACAATCACCTTGTCGCCGGGGCTGATCATGGTTTTGCCAATCAAATCCAGGCCTTGTTGGCTGCCGGTGGTCACGATCAGCTGGTCAGCCGCCACATCCTTGGCACCCTTTTGCGCCATGAAGTGGGCCAGTTGCTCGCGCAGCGGTCCAAAACCCTCGGTCGCGCCGTACTGCAGGGCCGCGCCCGGGTCCTGGCTCAGGGCGGCGTTGCTGGCTTCGCGAATGCCGTCCACGTCAAACATGGCGCTGTCGGGAAAGCCCCCGGCAAAACTGATGATGCCGGGTTTGCCCAAAAGCTTAAAAAGCTCGCGGATGGCAGAGGTTTCGACGTTGTTCAGGCGGTCGGCAAATTGCAAAGGCATGGTGTATCTTCCCAGGTTGTCTTGGCCCTCATTTTGCCAACATCTACACACCTACATTTGACCCCCATGAAACCCGCACAGATCGAATCCTTCTTTGCCACCCTGCAAGCTGCCAACCCCATGCCCGTGACCGAGTTGGAATACACCAGCGTGTTCGAGCTGCTGGCCGCGGTGCTGCTCTCGGCACAGGCCACCGATGTGGGCGTCAACAAGGCCACGCGTCGCCTCTTCCCGGTGGCTGGCACGCCTCAAAAAATCCTAGACCTCGGCCTAGCAGGGCTGGAGAGCTACATCAAGACCATTGGCCTGTACCGCAGCAAAGCCAAACACCTGATGGAAACCTGCCGGATTCTGGTCGAGCAACACGGCGGCCAAGTGCCCCGCACACGCGAAGCCCTCGAAGCCCTGCCCGGCGTGGGCCGCAAAACGGCCAATGTGGTGCTTAACTCGGCCTTTGGCGAGCCAACGATGGCGGTGGACACCCACATCTTCCGCATGGGCAACCGCACAGGTTTGGCCCCGGGCAAAACGCCTTTGGAAGTCGAGCTCAAACTGCTCAAACGCATTCCTGCCCAATACTTGGTGGACGCTCACCACTGGTTGATCCTGCATGGGCGCTATGTGTGCCAAGCCCGCAAACCCTTGTGTGCTCAATGCTCGGTCGCGGCTTTTTGTGACTTCAAACCCAAAACAGCCTGAGCCAAGGGTCGCGGTCTGCACAAAGGGCGCACCCTACAATCCCCACCCATGACTGAAAACGCTCCCACCGACAGCCCCAAACCAGCAGGCATTCCTGCTGACGTCCCATTTTTACGCACCATCAAAAGTTATGTCTTGCGTGCTGGCCGCACCACCATCGGCCAGGCCAAAGCCTATGATCTGTATGGCCCCGCCAATTTGCTGACCTATGCCCCTCAAGCCCTGGACGCCAGCGCCGCCTTTGGGCGCAGCGCCCCGCTCATTCTGGAAATCGGCTTTGGCATGGGCGAAGCCACAGCGCACATTGCCCGGGTCCGGCCCGATGACAATTTTTTGTGCTGCGAGGTGCACGAAGCCGGTGTGGGCGCCCTGCTCAAGCGCATTGGCGAGCAAGACCTGCACAACATCCGCATCCTGCGCCACGACGCGGTGGAAGTCATTGACCACATGCTCAACCCCGGCACACTGGACGGCGTGCACATTTTTTTCCCCGACCCTTGGCACAAAACCAAGCACCACAAGCGCCGCTTGATCCAGCCCACTTTGGTGAACAAGTTGGCCCAACGCCTCAAGCCCGGGGGCTACCTGCACTGCGCCACCGACTGGCAACCCTATGCCGAGCAAATGATGGA
This sequence comes from Limnohabitans sp., assembly GCA_021731425.1. Classification (GTDB taxonomy): domain Bacteria; phylum Pseudomonadota; class Gammaproteobacteria; order Burkholderiales; family Burkholderiaceae_C; genus Limnohabitans_A. Next base: position 7,355 of record JAKFXJ010000257.1, read on the forward strand.
AGTCATCGGTGGCGAGCCTTTGCTGGCCAACACCAGTGATGCGGCAGACGGCTTTGCCAGCAAGCCAGACTACCGGCCACTCACCAAGTTTGAAAACCGGGGCCTCAAACTCGGCCACGGCGTGTGGGACCTGGTGTTCCGCCGGGTCTGACATGCGCGAATCCGGTCACCCCATTCAGTTGCCCATGCGCAACGGGGTGAGCGCAAGCGTGGTGTCGGTGCCGCAAGGCGCCCCCCACTTGCTCGATTTTTTGGCCCAGCGCATGCCCGGCATTTCCCGCAGCGAATGGGCCGAACGTTTGGCGCAAGGCTTGGTGTTGCACGAAGACGGCCAAGCGGCCCTGCCCGACCAAAGTTGCCAACCGGGCCAGCGCCTGTATTACTACAGGCATCTGGACGACGAGCCCGTACTGCCGTTTCAAGCGCAGGTCTTGTTTGAAGACGATCACTTGCTGGTGGTGGACAAACCGCATTTCATGCCCGTCACACCCTCGGGTCGCTACGTGCAACAAAGCCTGTTGGTGCAACTCAAGCGCCAGACCGGCTGCGCCGACTTGGTACCCCTGCACCGCATCGACCGCGAAACCGCGGGTCTGGTGTTATTCGGAAAACGAATGCAAGACCGCGACGCCTACCACGCGTTGTTTCGAGACCACCTGATCCACAAGACTTACCACGCAGTGGCAGCGCATGCGCTGCACCTGCAGCTGCCGCGGGTGTACGCGAGCCGCTTGGTGCCTGGCGAGCCGTTTTTCAGAACCCAAGAGGTGCCGGGGCCCACCAACAGCGAAAGCCGCGTCGCTTTGTTGCACACCGATGGCCAGCGGGCGCTGTATGCGCTGGAGCCCATCAGCGGCAAGCGCCACCAGCTGCGGGTGCACATGAACGCCATGGGCATCCCGATCGAAGGCGACCAGTTTTATCCCGCCGTTTTGCGCGGGCCTGAGGCACCCGAAGACTTCAGCCAGCCCCTGCAATTGCTGGCCCAGTCCGTTCGCTTCACCGACCCCATCACCGGCCAGGCTCGCGAGTGGACCAGCAGACTGCGTTTGAGCATCAGTCCGCCTTGAGGCGTTTTGACGGCTTGACTCAGCCTGGCAACAAACCCGCCAGCAACTGGCTCAGGTGCACGGCCTCGCGCTGCGCACCGTCGTGGATTTGGTGGCGGCAGCTGGTGCCGTCGGCCACCACGATCGCATCGGGCTGGGCACGCACAGCGGGCAGCAAACTCAGCTCGGCCATTTGCATGGACACCTCGTAGTGGCTGGCCTCGTAGCCAAAACTGCCCGCCATGCCGCAGCAGCTGCTCTCAATCAGCTGCGGCTTGGCCCCCGGAATCCAGCGCAAGACTTCCATCACGGGTGAGACCGCGTCAAAGGCTTTTTGGTGGCAATGCCCGTGCAGCAAGACCGGACGATCCACCGGGGTGATTTGCGTCTTCAGCCCGTCCAGCTGCCCCGATTGGGCTTCACGGGCCAGGAACTCTTCGAACAACAGGGCTTGCCCGGCAATGCGTTGAGAGCCCTCGCCCAAGCCCATGACCAGCATTTCGTCGCGCAGCGTGAGCAGGCATGAGGGCTCCAAGCCCACGATAGACAGGCCTTTTTCGGCAAAAGGCAGCAGGCTTTGCACCACTTCACTGGCCTTTTCGCGGGCTTTGTCCACCATGCCGCTGGCCAGGTAAGTGCGGCCGCAGCACAGGTGCTGGCCGTCGTCTTTCAGTTTGGTCGCCACATGCACGGTGTAACCGGCCGCCTGCAGCACCTTGACGGCCGCATGCGCGTTGGCCGACTCCAAGTAGCCGTTGAAGGTGTCCACAAACAAGACCACACCACGCGTGGCGACCAACACCTCTTCGCGGCTGGCGGTGGCTTGTGCAGCGCTTGGCGGGGTGTTGAAGAAGTGACGCATCTGCCATTCGGGCAAGCTGCGTTTGGCCGACAGGCCCAAGAGCTTTTCAGTCAACGCGGCCAGCAGCGGCATGCGGTTGCGCAGGTTCAAAACCGGGGACAGGCGCGCCGCCCAGCGGGCGTAGTCGGGCAAATGGGCCACCAATTTGTCTTGCAGCGTGTGGCCATGCTTGGCCTTGTAGTGCTGCAAAAATTCGACTTTCATTTTGGCCATGTCCACCCCGGTGGGGCAATCGCGCTTGCAGCCTTTGCAGCCCACGCACAGGTCA
>JAKFXJ010000279.1 GCA_021731425.1 Limnohabitans sp.
GCCCCGACAGCCACGGCCGAGCCGAAACGCCCATGGCCTTTGTCCGGGCGATTGCCAGCGCCTACACCCAGCGTGGCCTGAACCCTTGGCCAACACTGAGCGTGGCACAAATTGCGCCAGAACAATTCCAACAAACGGCGTCACGCATCACCGCTTTGCAAATGGAATGGCTCTCGGCCACCGCCATGCGCGAACTGGACGACGAAGCGCTGGGCTGGTTTCGCCGCCGCCTGCCCTGGGGCAGCTACGGCATGTTGGTGCGCGCCTCCCTGACCGCGCCCACCTTGGGCGTGGCACTGAGCCGCTGGTGCCGCCACCACAACCTGTTGACGGACGACATCCGCTTGAACCTGAGCACATCCGAAGGCCTGGCCCACGTCGAACTGCACGAAGCCCATGATCTGCAAGACCTGCGCGAGTTTTGTACCGTGTCGGTGCTGCGCAATGCGCTGGGTGTAGCCTGCTGGCTGACCGATTCACGCATCCCGCTGAGCGCCACCCAACTGCACTTTGCGCCGCCCCCCCACGCCGAAAGCTACCGCGTGCTGTTTGATGGCCCCTGCCAATTCAAGGCGCCACACAGCCGCCTGAGCTTTGACGCGGGCTACTTGCAGCTGCCCCTGCGCCGCGACGAAGCCGCTCTGCAGCACATGCTGCAACGCGCCCTGCTGCTGACCGTGCGGCCCTACCGACGCGACCGACTGCTGGTCGAAAAAGTGCGCCAAACCCTGGCCGAACACCCAGAACACAGCCGCAACGCCGACGACCTGGCCGCCTGGCTCAACCTGTCAGCCCGCACGCTACACCGACAACTCAAAGAAGAAGGCGCCAGCCTGCAACAACTCAAAGACAGCGTGCGCCGCGAGATGGCCGCCGATTTGCTCCTGCGCACGCAGCGCCCCATCAAACAGATCGCGGCCGAGGTGGGTTTTCAGAACGAAAAGAGTTTCATGCGGGCCTTCAAAGGCTGGACCGGCCGAACGCCCGAAGAATTCAGGCTGGCCAAGCCCACTTAAAACGCATCGGCCGATGCCGGATTCACGCCAGCCGCAGCTCGTGCATGCCGGTGAACACCCGCTGCGCACCTGCCTGCAAAAGCGGTGCATGCTCAGCGGGCGGCGCGGCATAGGCCCACACCGTGGCTCCTGCATCCACACCGGCCGTGATGCCCACGGTGGTATCTTCCACCACCAAGCAACGCGCCGGGTCCACTTGCAAGTGCGCGGCAGCGGCTAGGTACACATCGGGGTGGGGTTTGCTGCGCGGCATCTCGTGACCGCTGAAAATACGGCCTTCAAAAAAGTGGATCAGGCCCACTTGCTTGAGCATCATCTCGACCTTGAAGCGGTCTGCGCCCGAGGCCACGGCGATGCGGCCCTGGCAATGGTCGTGCAGGTGCGCCACCGCGTCGTGCACACCGTCGATGGCGGTGATGCTTTGTGTGAGGCGCTCGTTGCGCCTGGCAAAAAATTGTTCCAGCCACGCATCGGTGAGTGGCTGGCCGGTGTGCGCCTCGATGGTGGTGCGCTGGCTTTTGACGGTGTGGCCCACAAAGCGCTGCATGCACTCGGCCAGCGTCATGCGCCAGCCCTGCTCTTCAAACATGTCGCGCAGCACGCCGCAGGTGATGGCTTCGCTGTCCACCAGCACGCCGTCGCAATCGAACAAAATGGCTTCAAAGTTCATGGGAACGATCATACGGGGTGATTCTGCGGGCTGGCCGGACGTTGCCGTCACAGCTCATCACCATCCACATAAAACCAGCGCCCGTCTTCGCGCACAAAGCGGCTGCGTTCGTGCTGACGCACCGCTTTGCCGCCCACCCGAAAACGCGCTACAAATTCGACCTCGGCGGTGTCAGCCCCGGTGACACGGTGGTGTTTGATCTCCAAGCCCAACCACTTGCCACTGGACTCCAGCGTCAGCTCGGCAGGGCGCTGGCTGCTGTGCCAAGTCGCCAACAAATAAGGCACGTCGCCCAGCACAAAGGCGCTGTAGCGTGAGCGCATGAGGCGCTCAGCATCGGGGGCCGCCTGGCCTCCATGCAGCGGGCCGCAGCAATCGTCCAAGGCCAGCACCTGCCCTTTGGGACCGGTGCGCCCGCAGGGGCATGGCACCGCCATCAAGCGCCTTTGCGCGCCGCGCTTTCGGCCTTGTGTTGCTCCATGGTGACGATGGGCGCCGCTGCTTTTTTCCAGGCTGCAAAGCCGCCGTCGATGTGGGCCACATTGGTCATGCCCATGTCTTTCAGTGTTTTGGTGGCCAGGGCGCTGCGCCAGCCTGCACCGCAAAACAGGATGAACTGTTTGCTCTCGTCCGCGAACACGGGCTTGAAGTAGGGCGAGGCTGGGTCCACCCAGAATTCGAGCATGCCCCGGGGCGCGAGCAAAGCGCCGGGCAAGGTGCCTTCGCGCTCGAGCTCACGGGGATCGCGGATGTCCACGATTTGCACGGTCGGGTCGGCCAGACGCGCTTGCACCTCGGCCACGCTGTGCGTGGTGACCTGGGCCATGGCCTCGTCGACGAGGGCTTGAAAACCTTTGGTAATCGGCATGTGTGTCTCCTTGTTTTGACGTGAAAAAGCCAGTTTTATTTGCGCCAGAAGTGCGAGCTGAACAAAACCAGCACCGACAGCAGTTCCAGTCGGCCCAGCAGCATGGCAAAGCTCAAAACACCCAGCTGAAATGGGTTCAAGCCACCAAAGTTGCCCGAAGGGCCGACCTGGCCCAAGCCTGGGCCGATGTTGTTGACGGTGGCAATGACGGCCGAAAACGCGGTCACGATGTCCATGCCACTGAGCAAGAGCAGCATGCTCAAGCCCATGGTGGCCCCACCATAAATCAGCATGAAGCCCAGCACCGCCGTCATGACCGACATGGGAATCACGGCACCGCCCAAGGTGACCGGGTTGATGACACGGGGATGGATGATGCGCACCAACTCACGCCGCGCTTGCTTGACCAACAACACCATGCGCACCATCTTGATGCCGCCGCCTGTGGAGCCCGCACACGAAGCAAAACAACCCAAGAACATCAACAAGATGGGCGCAAACACCGGCCACTGCGCGTAATCGGTGGCGGCATAACCGGTGGTGGTGGCCAAAGACACCACATGGAACGCACTGATGCGCAGAGCCTCCAGCCCGTCCGCATAGACCCCATGGGCCAACAACAGCGCCGTCACCAACAAAGTGGCAGCCAACAAAACACCCAAGTAGGTGCGAATCTCCCGGTCGTTGCTGATGGGCAAAATGGAGCGGCTGCGCAGCACCACAAAATAGCGCACAAAGCTGATGCCCGCCAAGGTCATGAACACAATGGCGACCCACTCGATCATGGGCGAGTTGAAGTGCCCAAAGCTGGCGTCATACGACGAAAAACCACCCAGACCCATGGTGGTGCACATGTGCATGAAAGCATCGGCCCAGCTCATCCCGGCCCAGCGGTACGCCAGCAGGCACGCACCCGAAAACAAGAAGTACACGCCCCACAAGCCACGCGCCGTCTCGGCAATGCGTGGGGTGAACTTGGTGTCTTTCATGGGACCAGGGGTTTCGGTTTTGTAGAGCTGCATACCCCCCAAACCCAACATGGGCAACACCGCCACCACCAACAGCATGATGCCCAGACCACCGATGAGCTGCAAGAAGCAGCGCCAGATGTTGACCGAGACCGGCAAATGGTCGAGCCCCGACAAAGCCGTGGCCCCAGTGGCGGTCAAGGCGCTCATGGCTTCAAAGTAAGCTTTGAACCAAGTGATCTCGGGCACCAAAAACATGAGGGGCAAAGCCGAATAGGCCGGCAAGACCAGCCACACCATGTTGACAAGCAAGAAGCCGTCTTTGGTCTTTAACTCACGCTGGTGCTTCTGCGTGATGAATGCCAACACCAAGCCGCTCAAGGCCGTCAAACCAAAACCGGCCAACCAGATCCACTGCAAATCGCGGTGGTCTTCAAACCAGGCCCAGATGCCAGGCACCAAAAACGTCACCGAAAACGCAATCAGGATGCGTGCCATCAAGGACAACACGGGAGCGAAGAAGGTGAACATCAACCAAAGAAGGTCGCGCTGACCTGAAAAAGTTTTTCCACGGCACGCACATCACGCTTGTTGGGAATGAACAAGATGATGTGGTCATTGGTTTCGATCAGGGTGTCATGGTGCGGCATGAGCACTTCGGACTTTTTGCCCTCGCCACGCACAATGGCGCCCATGCTCACGCCTTGGGGCAGCTTGATTTCTTCAACGCGTCGCCCCACCAACTTGGAAGTCTTGATGTCGCCACGCGCGATACCCTCCAAGGCCTCGGCTGCCCCCCGACGCAGGCTGTGCACCGCCGCCACATCGCCCCGGCGCAAATGCGCCAGCAGCTCGCCGATCACAGTTTGGGCGGGCGAGATCGCGATGTCGATGGTGCTGCCTTGCATCATGTCGGCATAAGCGCGTCGGTTGATCAGGGCCATCACGCGTCGCGCCCCCATGCGCTTGGCCAACATGGCGGACATGATGTTGTCCTCGTCGTCGCTGGTCAACGCCAGAAACAGGTCCATATTGCCCACGTTTTCTTCGTGCAGCAGGTCTTCGTCTGCGCCATCACCATTCAGGATGAGCATGCCCGATGGCAACTGGCTGGCCAGGTATTCGCAGCGCTTTTTGTCACGCTCGATCAGCTTGACGTAGTATTGACCCGCCAGAATGCGCGCCAGGCGCAAACCCACTTTGCCGCCACCGGCCAGCATCAGGCGCTTAACCGGTTGGTCAGTCTTGTGAATGCCCGCCAGCACAAGGGGAATCTTGCGGGTGTCGGCCAGCACAAAGACCTCATCACCGGGCAGGATGCGGGTCTCGGGCAAAGCGTCCACCAAGGCGTCCTGCCTGTACAGGGCCACCACGCGCATCTCGGCATCCGGCAAACGGTCACGGAACTCGGCGATGGTGTGGTTCACCAGCAGGCTGTCGGCCGCCGCACGCACCACGATCAGGCTGACGCGGCCCTCGGCAAATTCGAGCACCTGCAGGGCCTCAGGGTACTGGATCAGCTGCTCGATGTAGCGCATCACCGACTCTTCGGGGCAGATCACATGGTCCACCGCGAAACCGGACTTGCCCAGCAAGGCGTCGCCCTCGTTGAATTCGGGCGAACGCAGGCGGGCGATGGTGGTCGGCACGTTGAAGACATCGTGGGCGATCTTGCAGACCACCAGATTCGACTCGTCGGCCGCCGCACAGGCGATCAACATGTCGGCGTCCTGGGCCCCGGCTTCGCGCAGCACCGAAGGCTGAATGCCGTTGCCCACCACGCCGCGCAGGTCCAAGCGCTCTTCAAGCAGCCGCAGGCGTGCAGGATCTTGGTCAATGACGGTGATGTCGTTTTGCTCGGAAACCAGGCTTTCAGCGACGCTTTCGCCCACTCGGCCCGCGCCCAAGATGATGATGTTCATGGGGCGCGATGATACGTGAGCTGTGGCTCAAAAAGGCTATTTTGGCGCTCAAAGCGCCCGTTGAATGATGATTTTCTGAACGTCACTGGTGCCTTCATAAATCTGGCACACACGCACATCGCGGTAGATGCGCTCGACCGGAAAGTCACTCACATAACCATAGCCGCCCAGGGTCTGGATGGCGGCGGAGCAGATTTTTTCGGCCACTTCGCTGGCGAACAGCTTGGCCATGGCCGCTTCTTTCAGGCAGGGGCGACCGGCATCGCGCAAGCTGGCCGCGTGCCAGATCAACTGGCGCGCCGCTTCGAGTTGCGTGGCACAGTCGGCCAACCGGAAACCCACCGCCTGGTGGTTGAAGATGGCGGTGCCAAAACTTTCGCGCTGCTTGGCGTAGTCAATCGCCACATCAAGCGCGCTGCGGGCCATGCCCAGGCTTTGCGCAGCGATGCCGATGCGCCCGCCCTCGAGCGAGGACAGGGCGATCTTGTAACCCTCGCCTTCCTGACCGATCAGGTTTTCGGCAGGGATGCGGCAGTTGTCGAAATTGATCTGCGCCGTGTCGCTGCTGTGCTGGCCCAGCTTGTCTTCCAAGCGCGCCACCACATAACCCGGGGCGCTGGTGGGCACGAGGAAGGCGCTCATGCCCTTCTTGCCCGCCCCCTTGTCGGTCACCGCAATCACCACCGCCACATCGCCGTGTTGGCCGCTGGTGATGAACTGTTTGACACCGTTGATGACGTACTCGTCACCGTCTTTCACGGCCGTGGTGCGCAGGGCCGAGGCGTCCGAGCCCACATGCGGCTCGGTCAGGCAAAACGCACCCAGCATCTGACCCTGGGCCAGCGACGTGAGCCACTGCGCTTTTTGCGCGGCGTTGCCGTACATCATCAAGATGGCATTCACGGGGCAGTTGGTCACGCTGATGGTGGTGCTGACGCCGCCATCACCGGCTGCGATTTCTTCGAGCACCAGCGCCAGCGTCACATAGTCCAGGCCCGCGCCGCCCAACTCTTCGGGCACACAAATGCCGTACGCCCCCAACTCGGCCAGACCCTTGTGCGCTTCTTTGGGAAAGTGGTGCTTCTTGTCCCATTCGGCGGCGTGGGGCCACAGCTCGCGCTGGGCAAAGTCACGCACGGCGTCACGGATCATTTCCTGGTCGGGGGTCAGCAGCATGTCGGTCTTTCAGTGTCGGTTCACCAGGGCAGCGTGCTGCCATCATGGTTCAAAAATGCGCCCCGGTGTTTCGGGTCGCGTTGTTCAAGGACATGGCTCAGCGTCTGGCGCAGGCTGCTCGCGCTTTGCTCGGGCGTCAGGGGTGCAGCTGCGCCGCCCATGTCGGTCTGCACCCAGCCAGGGTGGATGGCCAGCACGGTGATGTCGGGCTGCTCCGCCTGGGTGCACCGGACCACCATGTTGAGCGCCGCCTTGCTCACGCGGTAGAGCGCAGCGTTGCCGCTAGTGGTTTCTTGCTGGCTGCCCATGATGGAGCTGATGCAGGCGATCACGCCTTGCGCCTCTTGCACCATGGGCAAGATCTGGGGGATGACCTGCATGGCGCCCATGACGTTGGTGTGCATCACCACGTCAAAGCTGTCGCGGGTGGGCGGCGTGTTGGCGCTGGCGCGGTCCATCGCACCCGCCACATAAATGGCGAGATCGATCTTCTCGCCGTCGAGTTGCCAAGACAGGCCCGAGTTGCTGGCCGGATTGGCGACATCGAGCCGCAAGGTTTGTGCCCCCAGCGCCTGGAGCCTTGCCACCCCCTCGTCCGATCGGGCGGTGGCGATCACGCGCGCGCCGTAGTCGATGAACTGGCGTGCCAGTTCAAAACCAATACCGCGCGATGCGCCGATAAGCAGGACCGTCGGCATGCGTCAGACCAGTTCCAGCGCCACCGCGGTGCCTTCGCCACCACCGATGCACAGCGTGGCCAAGCCCTTCTTAAGGCCACGGGCCTTGAGCGCATGGATCAATGTGACCATGATGCGCGCGCCGGATGCGCCGATGGGGTGACCCAGCGCACAAGCACCGCCGTTCACGTTGACCTTGTCGTGCGACACGCCCAGCTCTTTCATGAGCGCCATGGGCACCACGGCAAAGGCTTCGTTGACTTCCCACAGGTCCACGTCTTCAACTTTCCAACCCGCTTTGGCCAAGGCCTTTTGGGTCGCGCCCACGGGGGCGGTGGCAAACCACTCAGGCTCTTGCGCGTGGGTGGCGTGGCTCACGATGCGGGCCAGCGGTTTGCAGCCGAGCTTGGCTGCAGTGCTCTCGCGCATCAACACCATGGCGGCTGCGCCGTCGTTGATGGACGAGCTGCTGGCGGCGGTGATGGTGCCGTCTTTCTTGAAGGCGGGCTTGAGGCTGGTGATTTTGTCGAGCTTGACTTTGCCGGGACCTTCGTCGATGGACACCACACGTTCGCCGCTGCGGTCTTTCACCGTCACGGGGGTGATCTCGGTGGCAAAGGCGCCCGACTCGGTCGCGGCCTTGGCGCGCTGCACGCTGGTGGTGGCAAAGTGGTCTTGCTCGGCACGGGTGAAGCTGTATTTGGCCGCGCAGTCTTCGCCAAAGGTGCCCATGCTGCGGCCGGGCTCGTAAGCGTCTTCCAGGCCATCCAGCATCATGTGGTCAAAGATGCGGTCGTGGCCCATGCGGTAGCCGCCACGGCCCTTGAGCATGAGGTAGGGCGCATTCGTCATGCTTTCCATGCCGCCCGCCACCAACACGTCGTGCGTGCCAGCCGTCAGCATGTCGTGCGCAAACATGGCCGCGCGCATGCCCGAGCCGCACATCTTGGACAAGGTGACTGCGCCCGCACTTTTGGGCAAACCGCCTTTGAAGCCCGCCTGACGCGCTGGCGCCTGACCCTGGCCCGCCATCAGGCAGTTGCCAAACAGCACTTCGGTGACCAGCTCGGGGCTGATGCCAGCGCGCTCAACAGCAGCCTTGATAGCAGCACCACCCAGGTCGTGGGCGGCCAGTGCAGAAAAGTCGCCCTGAAAGCTGCCCATGGGCGTGCGGGCAGCGCTGACGATGACGATGGGGTCGGACATGGTTTTCTCCAATTGAATAAACAGTCGCCACGCCACCCCACAGGGTCACGCGGCAGGAAGAACGCCACCTCGGGGGTAGCGCTTAAAAGCGTTGCGGAAGACGTCCACCACTTCATGGGCGCCACTCATGGTCACACCCAAGTCTTTGACCAAGCCGTTGTCCAGACCATAAATCCAGCCGTGCACGGTGACTTTTTGGCCACGGCTCCAGGCGTCTTGCATGACGTTGGACAGGGCGACGTTGCCGACCTGCTCGATCACGTTCATCTCGCACATGACCGATTCCAGTTCTTCTTGAGGCAAGTGGTTCAGGCGCTGGCGGTGGCGCAAGCGCACGTCCTGCACATGACGCAGCCAGTTGTCGGCCAAGCCCACGCGCATGCCACGCGTGGCAGCCAACACACCGCCGCAGCCGTAGTGCCCCACCACCATGATGTGCTCGACCTTGAGGGCATCGACCGCGTATTGAATGACCGACAGCGCGTTCAGGTCGGAGTGCACCACCACGTTGGCCACGTTGCGGTGCACAAACACCTCGCCCGGATCCAGGCCCGTGATCTGGTTGGCGGGCACGCGGCTGTCGGAGCAGCCGATCCACAAATATTTGGGGGTTTGCTGGTTGGCTAGGCGCGAGAAATACGCAGGGTCCTGCTGGACCATGCTCTGCGCCCAGGCGCGGTTGTTGTCAAAAAGATGCTGAAGTGATTGGCTCATGCGTCGATTGTGGCAGTGCAGCAAAGTCCTCAGGCGGTTTCGGAGAACAATTCGCGACCGATCAGCATGCGGCGAATCTCGCTCGTGCCCGCTCCGATTTCGTACAGCTTGGCGTCGCGCCACAAACGGCCCAGCGGGTATTCGTTGATGTAGCCGTTGCCACCAAAGATCTGCACGCCTTAGCCCGCCATCCAAGTGGCTTTTTCGGCGGTCCACAAAATAACGGATGCACAGTCCTTGCGCACTTGGCGCACATGCTCGGCGCCCAGCAAGTCGAGGTTTTTAGCCACGGTGTAGGCGAAGCTGCG
>JAKFXJ010000024.1 GCA_021731425.1 Limnohabitans sp.
ATGAAGGGCCAAGGATTGGCTGCAAACAAAGCGGGCAGCAGCAAGGCCAGCAAGGCCAGGGCGGTGATGACGCGTTGTTTGAGCAAGGGTTCTCCAGAAAAAAAGGCCGCCAAATAAAAAGGGCCGCAAAAAAAGGGCCGCCAATTGGGCGGCCCATCAGGCCGTGATGAGCCACGGCACTGAATTCAATCTTAGACGGCCATGATCTCTTGTTCTTTGGCCGCCACCAACTGGTCAATTTCGGTCATGCGTTTGTCGGTCAGTTTCTGGATGTAGGCTTCGGCACGCTTTTGATCGTCCTCAGAGGCCTCTTTGTCCTTGACCAGTTTCTTCACCGATTCGTTCGCATCCCGGCGCAAATTGCGAATCGCGATCTTGCCGTTCTCGCCTTCGGTGCGGGCCAGCTTGGTCATCTCCTTGCGGCGCTCTTCGCTCATGGGAGGCATCGGCACACGGATCAAATCGCCCATGGAAGCGGGGTTCAGGCCCAACTCGCTTTCACGGATGGCTTTTTCGATCTTGGCACCCATGCCTTTTTCCCAAGGCTGCACACTGATGGTCCGCGAGTCCATCAAGGACACGTTGGCCACTTGCGACAAAGGCACCATGGAGCCGTAGTAATCGACATGGATGGTGTCGAGCAAGGCCGGGTTGGCGCGACCGGTACGGATCTTGGTGAGGTTGTTTTTGAAGGCCGCAATGGATTGTTCCATTTTGGTTTCGGTTGTTTTCTTGATGTCTGCAATGGTCATGGGGTTCTCCTCGTCAGAACGGGCTCAAGCATAAACCAGGGTGCCTTCGTCCTCACCCAGCACCACGCGCTTCAAAGCGCCGTTCTTGATGATCGAAAACACCTTGATCGGCAGTTTCTGGTCGCGGCACAAGGCAAAAGCCGTGGCGTCCATGATGCCCAAATTGCGTGAAATGGCTTCGTCGAAGCTGATTTCGCTGTAACGCGTGGCAGAGGGGTCTTTTTTAGGATCGGCCGTGTACACACCGTCGACCTTGGTGGCCTTGAGCACCATCTCGGCGCCAATCTCGGCACCACGCAAAGCTGCGGCCGTGTCGGTGGTGAAAAACGGATTGCCTGTGCCCGCCGCAAACACCACGACCTTGCCCTCTTCGAGGTACTGCAAGGCCTTGGGACGCACATAGGGCTCGACCACCTGGTCAATGCCAATCGCCGACATCACACGCGCGGTCAAACCGGCCTTGTCCAAAGCATCGGCCAAAGCCAGGGAATTCATGACCGTGGCCAACATGCCCATGTAATCGGCCGTGGCACGGTCCATGCCCACAGAACCACCCGCCACACCTCGGAAGATGTTGCCGCCACCAATGACCACAGCGACCTGAACGCCCAGACGGTTGATCTCGGCGATCTCTTCGGCCATGCGCACAATGGTGGCGCGGTTGATGCCAAAAGCATCGTCCCCCATCAAGGCCTCGCCTGACAGCTTGAGCAAAATACGCTTATAGGCTGGCTTGGCTGAAGACATGTGGTACTCCTTGGGGTTCAATGGGGACGATGGATGGGCAAATCAGCAGGGGCGTGAATCAAGCAGCGCCTTGAGCGGCAGCCACTTGGGCAGCCACTTCAGCAGCGAAGTCGTCGACCTTTTTCTCGATGCCTTCACCGACCACGTACAAAGTGAATGCCTTGACGGTGGTGCCAGCAGCCTTGAGCATTTGCTCGACGGTCTGCTTGTCGTTCTTGACAAAAGACTGGTTGAACAAAGACACTTCTTTCAGGTATTTCTGAACGGAGCCTTCAACCATCTTGGTCACAATGTCGGCAGGCTTGCCGGACTCGGCCGCCTTGGCCGCAGCGACCGAGCGCTCCTTCTCGATCAACTCAGCAGGCACTTCGGCGCTGGTCAAAGACACAGGCTTCATGGCGGCCACGTGCATGGCGACGTCTTTGGCAGCCGTTTCGTCACCTTCGTACTCGACCAACACGCCGATGCGGGTGCCGTGCAAGTAGTTGGCAATCTTGGCTGCGCCAGCGGCACGCTTGAAGCGGCGGAAGCTCATGTTCTCGCCGATCTTGCCGATCAGGCCTTTGCGCACTTCTTCCAAGGTGGGGCCAAAGCCGTCTTGGCTGTAAGGCAACTCGCCCAGAGCAGCGATGTCGGCAGGGTTGTGCTCAGCCACCAGTTTGGCAGCCGCATTGGCCAAAGCCAGGAAGCTGTCGTTTTTGGTCACGAAGTCGGTTTCGCAGTTCACTTCGATCATGGCGCCTGTGGTGCCGTTTACAAAACTGGTCACCACGCCTTCGGCGGTCACGCGCGAAGCGGCCTTGCCAGCCTTGGTGCCCAGCTTGACGCGCAACAACTCTTCGGCTTTGGCCATGTCGCCTTCAGCTTCGGTCAGGGCTTTTTTGCACTCCATCATGGGAGCGTCGGTTTTTGCACGCAGTTCAGCGACCATGCTTGCGGTAATTGCAGCCATTTGATTTCTCCGTAGTCAGTCTAAAAGTCAGATTAAAAAAAAGGGGCCACAAAGCCCCTTTCATCGAGTGTTGGGAACTCAGGCGGAAGCGTTGGCTTCTTCGACGAAATCGTCAGCGCCTTCGGTCACGGCCTTGACCACGTCGTTGACCGCATTGGCACGGCCTTCGATGATCGCGTCAGCAATGCCGCGGGCGTACAAAGCCACGGCCTTGGCCGAGTCGTCGTTGCCGGGGATAATGTAGTCGATGCCTTCGGGCGAGTGGTTGGAGTCCACCACACCGATCAATGGGATGCCCAGTTTCTTGGCTTCCGAGATGGCGATCTTGTGGTAACCCACGTCGATCACAAAAATCGCATCAGGCAAAGCGGCCATGTCTTGGATGCCACCGATGTCTTTTTCGAGCTTTTCCATCTCGCGCTTGAACATCAGCTGCTCTTTTTTGCTCAGGCTGTCGAGGCCGACTTCTTGCTGAGCCTTCATGTCCTTCAAACGCTTGATCGAGGTCTTGACGGTTTTGAAGTTGGTCAGCATGCCGCCCAACCAACGCTGGTCGACGAATGGCACGCCTGCGCGCTGGGCTTCGGCAGCCACCAGCTCACGGGCTTGGCGCTTGGTGCCGACCATCAAGATGGTGCCGCGGTTGGCAGACAACTGCTTGGCAAACTTGATCGCGTCCTGGAACATCGGCAGCGATTTTTCCAGGTTGATGATGTGAATTTTGTTGCGGTGGCCGAAGATGAAGGGGGCCATCTTGGGGTTCCAGAAGCGGGTTTGGTGACCAAAATGGACACCGGCTTCCAGCATTTCGCGCATGGTAACGGACATAAAAATACTCCAAAGGTTGGGTCTAAAACCTGTCCACCGATTGCGCACAGCCTAAAAAACAGGGCACACAACACCTTGACGGGACAGATTCGCGGATGAACTTGGCTGGGCTTGTGAACTGTTTGGTGTTATGTTGACCATGACACTCAAAAGACAGCTCCCTCACTCAGCAAAGCCTTAGGATTATAGCATCCTGACTCACCCGAAAGTGCCCCAACCCATGAAAGCTGACCTGATCGCCACCCGGCAAGCCATCCAGACTGGGTCCACGACAGCCCAAGCCGCTGCCCAAGCTTGTTTGGCTGTGGCGCAGAGCCCGGCAAGCCAGCACGTCTTCATGCAACTCACGCCCGATGCACTGCAGCACGCGGCTGGTCAACCCCAAATAGGCCAAACCCCACTCGCGGGCCTTGCCGTGTCGATCAAAGACCTGTTTGACGTCCAAGGTCAGATCACCCAAGCGGGCTCGGTGGTTCTGCAAAATCAGCCCCCTGCTCGTGCTGACTGCTTGGCCGTGGCGCGTTTGCGGGCCGCAGGCGCTGGCCTGATCGGGCGCACCAACATGGTCGAATTCGCTTTTTCGGGCGTGGGCACCAACCCCCATTACGGCACACCTGCCGCTTGGGACGGGCTTTACGACCAAGCTGTCGGCGCACCCGGCCAAGCCCATGCACCCGGCGGATCCAGCTCGGGCGCGGCCGTGTCGGTGGCCACCGGTGCTGCCTTCATCGGTCTGGGCTCGGACACGGGCGGCTCCATCCGGGTGCCCGCTGCGCTGAACGGCATCGTGGGCTTCAAAAACACCGCCCGCCTGGTGCCCACACAAGGCGCCCTGCCCCTGTCCACCACACTCGACACCGTATGCGCCATGACTCGCACCGTGCGGGACGCGGTTTTGGCGCATGAAGTGCTGTCCGCCAGGCGTGTCCCCCAAGGTCACCGGCCACTTTCCGGCTACCGGCAGGCCGTGGTCAAAAGCCTGATGCAGGACAACATGGATACCACGGTGACACGGGCTTTTGAGCGCAGCCTCAACAACTTGCGGGCCGCCGGGGCGCACATTGACGAGATCGCCCTGAGCGAACTGATCGAGTTGGCCCCCATGATGGCCACAGGTGGCTTCAGCCCAGCCGAGGGCTTTGCCTGGCACCGCGAGTTGTTGGCCACAGACAGTGCACGCTACGACCCCCGCGTCCTGCAGCGCCTGATGCGAGGATCTTGCATGAAAGCCCATGAATACATGGATTTGGTGCAAGCCCGTCAGCAATGGATTCGCCGCGTCGAAAAAGCGCTGGTGGGTTACGACGCTGTGCTCTCGCCCACCACACCCATCACCGCCCCAACCATCAGCACCGTGGCCCCAGGCGAGGAGCGCGATGCCGAGTTCTTCCGGGTCAACGGCTTGCTTCTGCGCAACACCAGCGCCGTGAACACACTCGACGGCTGCGGCATCTCCCTGCCCTGCCACGCACCCGGCGAGCTGCCCGTGGGCTTGATGGCCTGGCACGCGGCCATGCACGACGACTCCATTTTGCAGCTGGCCTTGCTGCTCGAACCCTTGCTGCAACAGCACTGAAGCCATGCACACCCTGAGCCGCTCACACGCCTGGCCTGTTCTGGGGCCAGCGCAAGTGCGGCAACTGGAACCCGCGCTGCAGACCCTCAGCGCTACGCCTTTGATGCAAAGCGCGGGTCTGGCATGCGCCCGACTGGCCCTCGCCGTGGCGCCGCATGCCCGGCGCATTTGGGTGGTTGCAGGTCCGGGCAACAACGGCGGCGACGGCCTGGAGGCCGCTTTGCTCCTGCACCAATGGGGCAAAGAAGTGCGAGTCAGCCTGCTGAGCTCAGACGGCCCCGGCCCGGAAGATGCCCAAGCGGCCTTGCAGCGAGCTCAGCAGGCAGGCGTGCACATTCAGTCTGGGGTGCCCACCGAATGGCTTGCGCATCTGGACGCGCAAGACCTGTGCATCGACGCGCTGCTGGGCATCGGCGCCTCGCGGCCCTTGAGCGCCGCTTTGCAAGTTTGCGTGAAGGCCATGCAACAGAGCGCAGCCAATGTGTTGGCCATCGACGTGCCCACCGGGCTGAACCCGCAATCGGGCCAGTGGTTGGGTGGCGACAGCGGAGAGGCCATGGCCGTGCATGCCGACCACACCCTCAGCCTCATCGCGGTGCAAGCGGGTCTGCTCATGGGGCATGGGCGCGACGCCAGTGGCCAGATCTGGCTCGAAGACTTGGGCCATCGCCCCAGCCAACACACCGTCCCAACACTGGCCTGGCTCAATGCACCCTACACATCAGTAACAAAACACCACGCCAGCCACAAAGGCAGCCACGGCGATGTGGCGGTGATCGGTGGCGAAGGCATGGCCACACACGGCATGGGCATGAGCGGCGCGGCCGTTTTAGCGGCCACAGCGGCCCTGCACGCGGGTGCGGGCCGGGTCATTTTGAGTCTGCTGTCCGGCCAGACCAGCGACAGCGTGCCGCCTGATGTGATGCAACGCGAATTCCAGCGGCTGGACCTTGAACAACTGCATGTGGTTTGCGGCTGCGGTGGCGGCACCAGCGTGCAAGCAGTCTTGCTGGAGGTGCTGCAGCGCAGCAGCAGCCTGGTGCTGGACGCCGATGGCCTCAATGCCGTGGCACAAGACAGCGCACTTCAAGACGCGCTGCGCCAGCGGGCTGCGCACTCGGCAACACAAGCCACCGTCATCACGCCCCACCCGCTTGAAGCGGCCAGACTGCTGGGCTGCAATACGGCCCAGGTGCAAAACGACCGCCTCAAAGCGGCGCAAGAACTGGCCGAAAGTTTCCAATGCATCGTGGTTCTGAAAGGTTCAGGCACCGTGATCACCGCGCCCGGTCAAACGCCGCGCATCAACATCACAGGCAATGGCCAACTGGCCATTGGTGGCACGGGTGATGTGCTGGCCGGGGTGGTGGGCACACGCATGGCGCAAGGCCCAAACACCTTGGAAGCCGCCTTCGAGGCAGCCTGCCAAGCCGTGGCCCAACACGGCCAAGTGGCCGATGACTGGCCGCCTGGCCAGGCCCTTACCGCCAGCCGACTGGCGCAGCGGCTGGCCTGAGCAGCGACCGACCTGAACCGCCTCAGCGCCGAGGCTTGCTGGTCCTGGCGCCTTTTTTCTTGGCGGCCGTTTTTTTCACAGAAGCCTTGAGGGCCTGGATGGGCGAGCGGTTGCGCTCAGCATCGGCCATTCGGCGATCTTGAGCGCCCCGCTTTTTGTCGCGCCCACCTTCTGCAGGGGCTGACACGCCTTTGTCGCGCATGGCCCTGGGAACCAGATCATCGCCCGGTGTCACCAGCCGGAAGTCGATCTTGCGGCCGTCCAGATCCACCCGACTGACCTGCACCTGCACCCGGCTGCCAATGGCATAACGGATGCCCGTGCGCTCGCCGCGCAACTCTTGGCGCAACTCGTCAAAGCGGAAATACTCACCGCCCAACTCGGTGATGTGCACCAGCCCCTCCACATACAAAGTGTCCAAGGTCACAAAGATGCCGAAGCTGGTGGCAGCAGACACCACACCGCTGTATTCCTCACCCAAATGCTCGCGCATGTATTTGCACTTGAGCCAGGCTTCCACATCGCGGCTGGCCTCGTCTGCGCGGCGCTCGTTGGCGCTGCAGTGCAGGCCCGCAGCTTCCCAGGCGCGTTGGTCAGCGGCCGACATGCGCACACGTGGTGCAGACGACTCGGGCGCGTCACCCTTGGCCGCGCGGCTTTTCTCCAGCCGTTTGCTCAACTTGGCATGCGCTTCACCCGGTACAGGCAAGCTGGGCAGCGTGTATTTGCGCTCCAGCAAGATGGCTTTGATGACCCGGTGCACCAGCAAATCCGGGTAGCGGCGAATCGGGCTGGTGAAGTGGGTGTAGGCCTCATAGGCCAAACCAAAGTGCCCGCTGTTCACTGGCGTGTAAATGGCCTGCTGCATCGAGCGCAGCAGCATGGTGTGGATCTGCTGCGCATCCGGGCGGTCCTTGGTGGCGAGCGCAATCTTCTGGAACTCGCTGGTGTGCGGATCGTCGCTGATGCTGATGCCCAAACCCAGCGCCTTGAGGTAATTGCGCAGAATATCTTTTTTCTCGGCCGTTGGGCCTTCGTGCACCCGGAACAAACCCGGGTGCTTGCCCTGCTGGATAAAGTCGGCGCTGCAGACGTTGGCCGCCAGCATGGCTTCTTCAATCAAACGGTGGGCTTCGTTGCGCACGCGCGGCACGATCTTTTCAATGCGTCCGCTCTCATCGCACACGATTTGTGTTTCGGTGGTTTCAAAGTCCACCGCGCCGCGCACCGCACGCGAGGCCAGCAAGGCTTTGTACACGTCCTGCAAGTTCATCAGGTCGGTCACACGCTCTTTGCGCTTGGCCGCTTGCGGACCACGGGTGTTGCCCAAAATGGCCGCGACTTCGGTGTAGGTGAAGCGTGCATGGCTGTGCATCACCGCCGGGTAAAACTGGTAGGCATGCACGTCGCCTTTGGCGTTGACCAACATGTCACACACCATGCACAAACGGTCCACATCCGGGTTGAGCGAACACAGGCCGTTGGACAATTTCTCAGGCAGCATGGGAATCACGCGGCGCGGGAAATACACGCTGGTGGCCCGGTCGTAGGCATCGATGTCAATGGCGCTGCCGGTTTGCACATAGTGGCTCACATCGGCAATGGCGACCAGCAAGCGCCAGCCCTTGCCCCGGCCCACTTTGGCTGGTTCGCAATACACCGCATCGTCGAAGTCGCGGGCGTCTTCGCCATCGATGGTGACCAAAGGCACATCGCGCAGGTCCACCCTGTCCTTGCGGTCTTTGGCCAGCACCTTGTCCGGCAATCCCTTGGCCTGCTCCAGGCAACCTGCAGAAAACTCGTGCGGCACGCTGTACTTGCGCACGGCAATCTCGATCTCCATGCCCGGATCATCGATCTCGCCCAGCACTTCTTTGACGCGACCGACGGGTTGCCCGAACAAGGCGGGCGGTTCGGTCAACTCAACCACCACCACCTGGCCTGGCTTGGCCGTGCCCGTGGCGCCTTTGGGGATCATCACGTCCTGGCCGTAGCGCTTGTCCTCGGGGGCCACCAGCCACAAGCCACCTTCGTGCAGCAAGCGCCCAATGATGGGTTGCTCGGGGCGCTCAACAATCTCGACAATGCGGCCTTCGGGACGGCCCTTGCGGTCCTGGCGCACGATGCGCACCTTGACGCGGTCCTTGTGCAAGACGGCACGCATCTCGTTGGGCGACAGATAAATGTCCGACTCGCCGTTGTCACGGATCAAGAACCCATGACCGTCCCGATGTCCTTGAACACTGCCTTCAATTTCTTCCAGCAAGCCGCTGGGTGGCGCTACTTTTTTGATATACAATCCTTTTATTCCTGAGGCGCCCAGATGGCGGAATTGGTAGACGCACTAGTTTCAGGTACTAGCGAGTAACATCGTGGAGGTTCGAGTCCTCTTCTGGGCACCAATCTTATCGAATCAGATAAGTTAAACACATCACAAGCCGTTGATTTTTGGTCAACGGCTTTTTTGTTGCCTGAACCACTGTGCGTGGCTTCAAAACCGAACAAAACGCGGCGCAACCGGGCCGCCCGGAGGCTGGCCAGCGGCACACCGCGCACCATCAAACCGGCACCCCCACCAGGTCATGGCCTTCGACACTCACGATGCGGGCACGGGTGAATTCACCCACCTTGAGGGTTTTGCTCAATTTTTCCGGTGGCAACAAACGCACCACACCATCGATTTCGGGGGCATCGCCAAAACTGCGGCCGACGCCGCCACGGCGGCCCATGGCCGGTGCACTGTCCACCAGCACCTGCATGGTCGCGCCCACGCGCTGGTGCAAACGCGCAATTGAGACCTCTTCGGCCACCGCCATGAATAGGGCGCGGCGCTCTTCGCGCAGCGCCTCAGGCAGCATGCCGGGCAAGTCGTTGGCCGTTGCACCCTTGACCGGGCTGTAGGCAAAACACCCTGCGCGGTCAATCTGCGCTTCGCGCAAAAAGTCCAGCAGGTGCTCGAATTCTTCTTCGGTCTCGCCAGGGAAACCGGCAATGAAGGTGCTGCGAATCACCAACTCGGGACACAACTCACGCCAGCGCTGGATGCGCTCCAGGTTTTTTTCACCACTGGCTGGGCGCTTCATGCGGCGCAGCACATCGGGGTGG
>JAKFXJ010000312.1 GCA_021731425.1 Limnohabitans sp.
CTACCAACTGAGCTATTCCCGCAGAATGAAAAATCGAGTGAAAGATGTTGGCACTTCTTTCGAAAATTTGGAGCGGGAAACGAGGCTCGAACTCGCGACCTCAACCTTGGCAAGGTTGCGCTCTACCAACTGAGCTATTCCCGCGTATTTCAGCGAACTGGGCATTGTATGCCTTGTCCTCTGGAATGGTCAAATTGTAATTCAATTTCAGGTCGACTTTGGCGTCGATCTGAAAATTTTGCATCAATGTTTCACGGCCTCGGCTTTCGCCGTTGCAGGCACAGCGGTCAAGGCGGCGGCTGCCACCTCTTCGTCGCTCAAGGGCGTTGGCTTGGCTTCCAAAGCCACTTCCAGCACCTGGTCGATCCACTTGACGGGCACGATTTCCAGACCATTTTTGACATTGCCTGGAATGTCCTGCAGGTCTTTGACGTTGTCTTCGGGAATCAAAACGGTCTTGATGCCACCGCGCAAAGCCGCCAGCAACTTTTCCTTCAGACCCCCGATGGCGGTGACTTCACCGCGCAGCGTGATCTCACCGGTCATGGCCACATCGGCGCGAACCGGGATACCCGTCATGGCGGACACCATGGCCGTGGTCATCGCGGCACCCGCACTGGGTCCATCCTTGGGCGTGGCGCCATCGGGCACATGGATGTGCAGATCTTTCTTCTCAAAGATCTCGTCCTTGATGCCCAAGAGGCGTGAGCGGCTGCGCACCACGGTTCGTGCAGCTTCCACCGACTCTTTCATCACATCGCCCAGCGAACCGGTGCGGGTGATCACGCCTTTGCCGGGCATCAGGGCCGCTTCGATGGTCAGCAAGTCGCCGCCCACCTCGGTCCAGGCCAAACCGACAACTTGGCCCACTTGGTTCTTTTGTTCGGCGCGGCCGTAGGTGTACTTGCGCACACCCAAAAAGTCATTCAGATTGTCCTCGTTCACCACCACCTGAGGCGTCATTTGCTTGAGCAGCAGCGCTTTGACCACTTTGCGGCAGATCTTGCCCAGTTCGCGCTCAAGAGAACGCACACCGGCTTCGCGGGTGTAGTAACGCACCACATCGCGCACGGCCTCTTCAGTCACCTTCAGCTCAGCATCTTTCACGCCGTTGTTGGTCATTTGCTTGGGCAGCAAATACTTCATGGCGATGCTGGTTTTTTCGTCTTCGGTGTAACCCGACAAACGGATCACTTCCATCCGGTCCAACAGGGCCGAGGGGATGTTCATCGAGTTGGAGGTCGCCACAAACATCACATCGCTCAGGTCAAAGTCAACCTCGACGTAATGGTCACCAAAGGTGTGGTTTTGCTCGGGGTCCAACACTTCCAGCAAAGCGCTTGAGGGGTCGCCTCGGAAGTCCGTGCCCAGCTTGTCGATCTCGTCGAGCAGGAACATCGGGTTCTTGGTGCCGACCTTGTTCAGGTTTTGCAGCACCTTGCCAGGCAAAGCACCGATGTAGGTGCGACGGTGACCACGAATCTCGGCTTCGTCACGCATGCCACCCAGGGCCATGCGCACGTATTTGCGCCCGGTGGCCTTGGCAATGGATTGGCCCAGCGAGGTCTTGCCCACGCCGGGTGGCCCCACCAAGCACAGGATAGGCGCTTTGACCTTGTCCACGCGCTGCTGCACCGCGAGGTATTCCAAGATCCGGTCTTTGACCTTGTCCAGACCAAAGTGGTCTTGGTTCAAGACGTCTTCGGCGTTGGCCAGGTCGTGTTTGAGCTTGGTCTTTTTGCCCCAAGGCAAACCAATCAAAACATCGAGGTAGTTGCGCACGACCGAGGCCTCGGCCGACATGGGCGACATGAGCTTGAGCTTTTTGAGCTCGCCTTCGGCCTTTTTGCGGGCCTCAGCCGACATTTTGGCGGCCTTGATCTTCTTTTCGATTTCCTCGATGTCAGCGCCCTCTTCGCCATCGCCCAGCTCTTTCTGGATGGCCTTGACCTGTTCATTCAGGTAGAAGTCGCGCTGGTTCTTTTCCATCTGGCGCTTGACGCGGCCACGGATGCGCTTGTCCACATTCAGGATGTCGACCTCGTGCTCCAACTGGGCATAAAGGTTTTCCAGACGCGACTTGATGTTGGCCAAATCCAGGACTTGCTGCTTGTTTTCAAGCTTGAGTGGCAGGTGGGCCGCGATCGTGTCGGCCAAGCGACCAGGGTCGTCGATGCTGGAGATGGAGGTCAGAATTTCCGGCGGAATTTTCTTGTTGAGTTTGACGTACTGGTCAAACTGCTGCATCACAGCGCGGCGCAGGGCCTCGATCTCGCTGCTGTCATCGGACTGCTCGGAAACCGGGTCCACCGGGGTCACAGCGGCCACAAAGTGGGCTTCGCCATCCACAATCGATTTGACCAAGGCACGTTGTTGGCCTTCAACCAGGACCTTCACGGTGCCATCGGGCAATTTCAGCATTTGCAAGATGGTCGACACACAACCCACGTCGAACATGTCTTCCACGCTGGGTTCGTCTTTGGCAGCGGTTTTTTGGGCCACCAGCATGATGCGGCGCTCGGCGGCCATGGCCGACTCCAGCGCCTTGATGCTTTTGGGGCGGCCCACAAACAGCGGAATCACCATGTGAGGGAACACCACCACGTCGCGCAAAGGCAACATGGGCAGTTCAATCAGGGTGGGCGGCAAAGGTGTATGTCCAGACATGGTGTGTCCCTCAGGTCAATTCAAAGCACATGGATGCTGCACCTGCGATTTCAACCCACAGACACTTAGGGGTATTCATGGGGTGCGGCAATGTGGTTCAGGCCTGCTTGGCCGACTCGCGGTAAACCAGCAGTGGCGGTTTGTTGTCGTCGATGACAGACTCATCCACCACCACTTTTTCAACGTTCGCCTGATTGGGTAACTCAAACATGGTGTCAATCAGGGCCTGCTCCATGATGGAACGCAGACCCCGGGCGCCTGTTTTACGGGCCAGTGCCTTGCGGGCCATGGCCGTGAGGGCATTGGGGCGCACTTCGAGCTCCACGCCTTCCATGGCCAAGAGTTTGGTGAACTGTTTGACCACCGCGTTTTTCGGCTCGGTCAGGATTTGCACCAGCGCTTCTTCGCTCAACTCGGCCAGGGTAGCGACCACAGGCAAACGCCCCACCAGCTCGGGGATCAGGCCGAACTTGATCAGATCTTCGGGCTCGACTTCGTTGAACACGTCGGTGAGCGAGCGTTGCTTTTTGCTCTTGACCGTGGCGGCAAAGCCGATGCCACCGGATTCGGTGCGGTTTTCGATGACTTTTTCCAAGCCTGCGAACGCACCACCACAAATGAACAGGATGTTGGTGGTGTCGATCTGCAAAAAGTCTTGGTTGGGGTGCTTGCGGCCGCCTTGCGGAGGCACGCTGGCCATGGTGCCTTCCACCAGCTTGAGCAAAGCCTGCTGCACGCCCTCGCCCGACACGTCGCGGGTGATGGACGGGTTGTCCGACTTGCGGGTGATCTTGTCGATCTCGTCGATGTAGACAATGCCGCGCTGCGCACGCTCGACGTCGTAATTGCAGGTCTGCAACAGCTTGGCCACGATGTTTTCAACGTCCTCGCCCACATAACCGGCTTCGGTCAGGGTGGTGGCGTCGGCCATGACAAAAGGCACGTCCAGCATGCGGGCCATGGTCTGGGCCAGCAAAGTTTTGCCCGAACCGGTGGGGCCAATCAGCAAGATGTTGCTTTTGGCCAGTTCGACCTCGTCTTTTTTGGATGTCTCTTTGTGCTTGAGGCGTTTGTAGTGGTTGTAAACCGCCACGGCCAAGCTGCGCTTGGCTTTTTCCTGGCCAATCACATAGTTGTCGAGGTTGGTCTTGATGTCCAGGGGTGTGGGCAAGCCTGCTTTGGCACCCTCACCCACGGTGGTGGTGGAGGCCAGCTCATCGCGCACGATGTCGTTGCACAAATCGATGCATTCGTCACAAATGAACACCGACGGGCCTGCAATCAGCTTTTTTACCTCATGCTGGCTTTTGCCGCAAAAGGAGCAGAACAGGTTTTTCTCAGTGCTTGAGCCTTTTTTATCGGCCATAAATGTCGCCTTGGTATCCGTGATTCGTCAATGATAACGAAAGAAAAACGGCGTTCACCCTTTGGGGGTCAACGCCGTCAGCCAGGGTGCCGGAAAGCCGGCCACCCTCAAGCGCGTTTGGAGATCACTTCGTCAATCAAACCGTAGTCTTTGGACTCGGTGGCCGACAGGTAATAGTCGCGTTCGGTATCGAATTCGATTTTCTCCAGCGGCTGACCGGTGTTCTCGGACAGGATGCGGTTCAACTGCGCACGGGTCTTCACGATCTCGCGGGCAGCAATTTCAATCTCAGTGGCCTGACCACGGGCACCGCCCAAAGGCTGGTGGATCATGACCTTGGAGTTGGGCAGCGAAAAACGCTTGCCCTTGGCACCTGAAGACAGCAAGAAAGCACCCATGCTGGCGGCCATGCCGTTGCACAGTGTGGACACATCGGGCTTGATGAAGTTCATGGTGTCATAAATCGCCATACCAGCGCTCACCGAGCCGCCGGGCGAGTTGATGTACAGCGAGATGTCCTTCTCTGGGTTTTCACTCTCCAGAAACAGCAACTGAGCCACGATCAGGTTGGCCATGTGGTCATTGACCTCGCCCACCAAAAAGATCACGCGCTCTTTGAGCAAACGCGAGTAGATGTCATAAGCGCGTTCGCCACGACCCGACTGCTCGATGACCATGGGGACCATGCCCAAATTTGTGATGTCCAGTGCGCTCATCTTTTCTCCAGAAATTTCATGGATAACTTTAACCGGGTTTTCAAGCCCACCAAAGAGATGGGGCTTGTGAGCCAGACTGCAAGCCCGGCACAAGCCCCATTCATCTTGGATTCAAAAGACCGATCAGGCCTGTTGACCCATCAGCTCTTCAAACGAGATGGCTTTCTCGACCACTTTGGCTTGGGCCAAAACGAACTCGGAAACATTGCTCTCGATCACCACGGCTTCGACTTCGGCCATGCGCTGGTTGTCGCTGTTGTACCAACGCACGACATCATCAGGACGCTCGTAGCTGGCGGCCAACTCTTGGATATGGGCCTGGATCTGCTCTGCCTTGGCGTGCAGGGTGTTGCCACGCACGACTTCGGCCACCACCAGACCCAAGCGCACACGCTGCTCGGCTTGGGGGCGGAAGATGTCGTCAGGAATCGGGGCCTTGTCGGCGTCTTTGATGCCGCGCTGCTTCAGGTCAGCGCGGGCACCTTCTTTCAGGCGCTCGATTTCGTTTTGCACGATCGACTGGGGCAGGTCCAACTCGGCCTTGGCGACCAAAGCGTCCATGGCCGCTTGCTTGTTGCGGGCCAGCAGGCGGAATTTCACTTCGCGCTCGAGGTTTTTGCGGATGTCGGCACGCAGACCGGCCACCGATGCGTCAGCAATGCCCAAGGACTTGGCCAAGGCTTCGTTGACTTCGGGCAGGTTGGCGGCTTCGATTTTCTTGACGGTGACCAGGAAGTCGGCAGTTTTGCCTGCCACGTCTTGGCCGTGGTAATCGGCTGGGAAAGCCAGGGGGAAAGTCTTGCTTTCGCCGGACTTCATGCCACGCACAGCGTCTTCAAATTCCTTGAGCATCTGGCCGTCGCCCAGGATGAACTGGAAGTCGTCGGCTTTGCCGCCGGAGAACACTTCACCGTCGATCTTGCCTTCGAAGTCGATGGTGGCGCGGTCACCGTCTTGCGCGGCGGCGTCTTGGGCACGCTGGGCAAAGGTGCGGCGCTGCTTGCGCAGGATGTCCACGGTTTTGTCGATGGCCGCGTCAGAAACTTCAACGGTCAATTTTTCGACTTCGGTGTCGGCCAAGTTGCCCAGCTTGACTTCGGGGTAAACCTCGAAGATGGCTTCGAAGTTCAGCTCGCCTTCAGGCGCGCCTTCTTTTTCGGAAATGCGGGGCTGACCAGCCACGCGCACTTGGGCTTCGTTGGCGGCCACAGCAAAAGCCTCGCCCACTTTGTCGTTCAGAACTTCGTACTGAACCGAGTAACCATAACGCTGAGCGACCACATTCATGGGCACTTTGCCAGGACGGAAACCGTCCATCTTGACCGTGCGGGCCATTTTCTTCAGGCGTGCATCCACTTCGGTCTGAATGGCCGTCACGGGCACAGTCAGAGTGATCTTGCGTTCCAGCTTTTCAAGGGTTTCAACAGTCACAGTCATCGTCGTTCTCGGTTAATTGAATGTCTCTCAGGCCGCCGGGTTGCCCCCTTGGCCACAAGTCGGTTGGTGCGCGGGGCGGGACTCGAACCCGCACAGTGTTGCCACCGTCAGGACCTAAACCTGGTGCGTCTACCAATTTCGCCACCCGCGCAGGTCCAAACAAAAAGGGCGACAGGCCCGCCAAACAGCCCGAAAGCCCCCTGACGCACCTGACCGCCCGGTTGAAATCGGTCAACTTTCTATTTTAGCCGGTTCAATTGGGCAATTTCAGGCACGGGCTTGATTTGGGCGCTCAATTCTGAACCAGGCGGCATACATGGCTGGCAGTGCCAGCAGCGTCAAGGCCGTGGCCACAATCAGGCCGCCCATGATGGCCACCGCCATCGGCCCCCAAAAAATGCTGCGCGACAGCGGAATCATGGCCAATACCGCCGCAGCGGCCGTGAGCACGATGGGGCGCAAACGCCGCACCGCCGACTCCACAATCGCCTGCCACGGGGCCATGCCTGCGGCCCGGTCTTGCTCAATTTGGTCGATCAAAATGACCGAGTTGCGCTGAATCATGCCCATGAGCGCGATCACGCCCAGCAGCGCCACAAAACCAAACGGACGGTCCAGCACGAGCAATGCCCCCGCCACACCCGCCATGCCCAGAGGTCCGGTCAAAAACACCAACATCGCGCGGCTGAAGCTTTGCAGCTGCAGCATGAGCAGCGTGAAGGTGATGAACAGCATCACCGGCACACCCGCCGCGATAGACGCCGAACCCTTGGCACTTTCTTCCACCGCGCCCGCCACCTCAATGCGGTAGCCAATCAAGCCCTGGCCTTGCCAAGTTGCCTCGGTCTTTTTCAGATCCGGCAGCAGCTGCGTGGTGACTGTGGCCCCTTGCAGGCCCTCGGCGATGTCGGCCTGCACGGTGATGGCAAACTGCCGCCCCTCGCGCCACATCACTCCCGGCTCCCAGGCCAAGACGGGCGTGGCAATTTGCAGCAGGGGAATGAACCGCCCAGAGGCCGTTGGCACATAAGCCTGGCCCAGGTCCGACAAAGCATCGCGCTCGGCCAAAGGCTGGCGCAGCACGATTTCGATGAGCTTGTCGCCTTCACGGAACTGACCCACCGCGCTGCCCGTCAACAAGGTGCGCGAAGCTTGCGCGATGGACTGGCTGCTCACACCCAAAGCGCGGGCTTTGGCCTGGTCCACCTCGAGGCGCACCGACTTGACCGACTCGTTCCAGTTGTCGTTCACACCGCGCGTGTTGGGGTTCAGGCGCATTTGCGCTTTGATCTCGTCGGCCTTCAGGCGCAAGACCTTGGGGTCAGGACCCACCACGCGGAACTGCACCGGGTAAGGCACCGGCGGGCCATTGGGCAGCAATTTCACACGCCCGCGCACTTCGGGGAACTCCTGGGCCAGCAAAGCGGGCAGCTTGGCCCGCAAGACTTCGCGGGTTTTCAAGTCGGTCGGCTGCACGATCAGTTGCGACACGTTGGTCTGCGGAAAGACTTGATCCAAGGGCAGGTAAAAACGCGGCACGCCCGAGCCGACCCAGGATGTCACCGACTTCACGCCCTGCTCTTGGGCCAATCGCTGCTCCACACGCCGGGTGATGTCCTCGCTGGCCTGCACGGGAGATCCCTCGGGCAGCCAGAGGTCCACCATGATCTCGGGACGGCTCGAGTCCGGGAAGAACTGCTGCTGGACCTTGCCCATGCCCACCATGCCCAGTGCAAACAAAGCGATGGTGATGCCAATCGTCTTCCAGCGGTGGGTCACGCACCAGGTCACCCAGGCGCGAAAGTGCCGGTAAAACGGTGTGTCAAACATCTCGGCCGAATCGAGGTGTTCAGCCGACACCGCGTGTGCGGGCGGCTTGAGCAGCCAGGCCCCCAAATAGGGCACAAAGTAAACCGAAGCCACCCAACTGACCAAGAGCGCCACCACGGTGACCGCAAAAATCGCGAAGGTGTACTCGCCTGTCATGGACTTGGCCATGCCAATCGGCAAGAAGCCTGCGGCGGTGATCAAGGTGCCCGTCAGCATGGGCATGGCGGTGAGTTCGTAGGCAAAGGTCGCCGATCGCACCTTGTCGTAACCCTCTTCCATTTTGCGCACCATCATCTCCACCGCAATGATGGCGTCGTCCACCAGCAAGCCCAAGGCGATGATGAGCGAGCCCAGCGAAATTTTGTGCAGGCCGATGCCAAAGTAATACATGGCCAAAAAGGTCACGGCCAGCACCAGCGGGATGGTGATGCCCACCACCAGACCGGGGCGGATGTCCAGCGTCCAGCGCCGCCACAGGGGGTGCTGGCCCGGCCGCTTGTGCAGGCCCAGCGCCAAGAAGCTCACCGCCAACACAATCACCACCGCCTCGATCAGCACCTTGATGAACTCGTTGACCGAGCTCGACACCGCACTGGGCTGGTCCTGCACTTGGGTCAGGCTCATGCCCGCAGGCAAGCTGGCCTGTGTGGCCACAATCGCCACGCGCAAAGACTTGCCCAGCGCAATGATGTCACCGCCCTTGGCCATGGACACGCCCAGCGCGATCACCTCGTGGCCCTCGTGGCGCACCTTGACACTGGCCGGGTCCGCATAACCCCGGGTCACCGTGGCGATGTCGGACAGGCGAATCTGCGCGCCCGATGCCCCGCGAATGGGCAGGGCCTTCAAATCTTCCAGGCTCTGGAACTGGCCGCCCACACGCACCTGCACCACATCGGCGGGTGACTGGATGCTGCCGGCCGACTCCACCGCGTTTTGCTGGTTCAACTGGGCCAACACGCTGGCCATGTCCAGGCCCATTTGCGAGAGCCGCTTTTGCGAGACTTCGACAAACACCTTCTCGTCTTGCACGCAAAACAACTCGACCTTGGCCACATCGGTCACACGCAGCAGTTGCTGGCGCAAGCTGTCGGCCTGGGCTTTGACCTCGGCCGGGGTGAAACCCTCGCCGCCCAGCGCGTAAATCACGCCATAAACATCGCCAAAATCGTCGTTGAAAAACGGGCCGATCATGCCCGGCGGCAGGCTGCCGCGCATGTCACCGATCTTTTTGCGCACGGTGTACCAAATTTGCGGCACATCGCCGGGCTTGGAGTTGTCCTTGATCTGGAAAATGATCTGCGACTCGCCCGGCTTGGAGTAGCTGCGGATCTTGTCGGCAAAAGGCACCTCTTGCAGGGTGCGCTCGATCTTGTCGGTCACCTGCTCGGCCACTTGCTCGGCCGTGGCGCCAGGCCAATAAGCCCGCACCACCATGGCGCGGAAA